>JAHRVG010000057.1 GCA_019090795.1 Paracoccaceae bacterium
AGAGACAGATAATACCCGAACCGCAGATGCCGGTGATGCCGGTGGATAGAATAGCGTCTGCAAAACCTTCCTCGTCTGACCAAATGTCCGATCCGATCACCCGAAAGCGCGGTTCTTTGGTCTCGGGATCAATCTCGACCCGCTCTATCGCGCCGGGGGCGGCGCGCTGGCCGCTGGAAATTTGTGCGCCTTCAAATGCAGGGCCGGTGGGCGAGGAGCAAGCCAGCACCCGTTCCTTGTTGCCCAGCAGGATTTCCGCATTGGTGCCCACATCGACCACAAGAACCAGATCGTCTGATGTATTGGGCGATTCCGATAACGCCACCGCAGCGGCGTCTGCCCCCACATGGCCTGCGATACAGGGCAAGATGTAAACCCGCGCAGTGGGATGCAGCGTCAGATCCAGATCAGTTGCCCGCAACGAGAGGGCATTGGACGTTGCCAGCGCGAAAGGGGCTTGACCCAACTCGAACGGATCAATGCCCAAAAACAGGTGGTGCATCACAGGATTGCACACAAAAACCGCGTCCATGATCAAGGCCTTGTCGATTTCGGCATCGGTTGAAATCTGCACAAACAGCGCGTTCATGGATTCGCGCACGGCGGTGGTCATTTCCTTGTCACCGCCCTCGTTCATCATTGAATAACTGACCCGGCTCATCAGGTCTTCGCCGAAACGGATTTGCGGATTCATGATGCCCGAAGAAGCGACAACCGCGCCGGTTTGCAAATCACACAGGTGTGCAGCGATAGTGGTAGATCCAAGATCAACCGCCAGTCCGTACACTGTGCCCTCATAATATCCCGGCCACATGTGCATGATACGTTTGTCATCCAGATGCACCGCAACCGTGACCTTCCATTCGCCTTTGCGCAGGCAGGGTTGCAGCATATGGAGTATGTGCAAATCCGCGTGAATGTCTTGCAGCTCCCATTGTGCGCGCAATGCCTGCACCAGCCTTTCCAGATCGCCCGACGGTTCGTGCATATCCGGTTCTTTGACGTCGACGTAAAACAGTTTCACCGAGGGGTTCATGACGATGTCGCGGGCCTCGGCCCTTTTGCGCACGACTTGTTTGTGCACCTGGCTTTCGGGGGGCACATCAATCACGATATCGCCTTGCACCTGCGCCTGACAGCCCAGACGCCGCCCCTCAATCAACCCACGTTTGGATTTATAGCGCTCCTCCACCTTGTTCCATTCCGACAAGGCTCCCTCCCTGACTGTTACGCCATGCTTGGGAAATTCACCATAAGACGGGGTGATTTGGCATTTGGAGCAAATTCCCCGCCCGCCACAGACGGAATCGAGATCAACGCCCAGCTGGCGTGCCGCGGTCAGGATCGGGGTGCCAACGGGAAAGTGGCCGCGTTTGCCTGAAGGGGTGAAAATCACCAAAGGTTCATTTGTCATAGGGTATGCCAGTTGTTGTAGATGTCCAAGTTACCTGCACAATAGGGCGGTTTGGCGGAATGGAAAGCCAAAGAGCGTCAGTTATCGGGGCAATGGCGTCGTAATCTGGGGCTACTCAAATCCGGGCCACATGAAATAGACCCCCAGCGGAAAGGGCAGGACCGCGATTGATATGGTAAGCAAGGTCCATCCCGGTGTGAATATGCGGGAAAGGCCGGTGCCAAGGCAGATACCGCCGCCGCCGCCAATGATGGCGTTGCCAGGAATGTTGATCAGAACGGCCAGCAACAGGTAACGTCCGTTTGCCAGAAAGGGGGCCAGAAACCGTGGCAGGTGCCCGCGCAGCAGTGTCAGGCGCTGTTGTGTTGTCAGTTGATCCATATCACAGATGAATAGCGCGGCCCGCTGCAACCCCATATCGGCCAATACCCGCTGCAAATAGCTGGCGTGCACAAACCGCCCCACCAGATATGATGTAGATAGTCCCAGCACCGTGAACACATAAAGCAACGGCGCGATTGATGGCCCTTGCATCGCTGCCAAGCCAAATCCGATTTCGATTCCCGGTACAAAGGGCGTCGCGATCAGTATGGCATAGACCAGCAAGATCAGTAGTATCACCCCCAGATGCACGGATTTGGACCACTTGTTTTCCGGATCTGCCGCCATAACGTTCAACCAGCCCAACAGTTGGTGGACCGCCAAAAACACACAAATGATCACGGCCAGACGAATTGCCGTGCGCAGGTAGGAGGGGCGGTATTCGGTAGGCTGACTGTTCACATTGGCCTCGGATCAGTTGTTGGCTGGGGCTTTCCCTGCCAGACAACCCTATCCGTCGTTGGAACTCCAGAGGCAACGGTCAAAATCGGCATATTTCAACATTTGTTCGACTGTGCCAGAAGGCACCAAGCGGGTGCAACCCTCTAGGTGGTCTTCGGTCTCAAACACTGAAACCTTGCCCTGCATCGCCATTTCCAAAGCACCCGTGCACAATGTTTCGCCCGAGGCCAAGTGACCGGCCTTGCGACTATCACCGCCCCCGTCAACCGCGAAAAAATGGGTGCCATGGCCCGCGTTCTGTACGCAAATCGCATTGGCCGGAATATCCGAGGGAATCAGAATTGAACGATCTGTATCACCCTTTTCTTCCGAGGTTTGTGCGGTCATTGCTGAGGTCGAAAATGTGGATATATAGGCAATAACATCAAGGCGTTGCAGGTTGTCTTTCACCTTGAATTTCATCTTGGCCTTGGCGCGTTTGTTGCCCGTAAAGGCGCGCAGATATTTTTTTGGGTCAGTAATGTATTCTGAGATTTTTTCGGCGTCCCATACCAAACCTTTTTCAGAGGCCTCTTTCATCCCTTTGCCGTAATTGAAACCTTCAAATGTACCGGCGGGCCGCCCTATGATATCGTTCAAGACCGGCCCCGCACCGTTCTTGGCACCCTCGCCAATTGTGTGACAGGCGGCGCATTTCTTGAATATCTTCTGACCGGCAACAACGTCCTGAGCCATGCCGGGTGCGGCTGCGATTATCGCGGCGGCAAGTACGGCTGTTAAGGGCAATGACTTCATGGCGGACCTCCTGAGTTGGTGTAATGGCTCTAACCTTCCTTACGCTTAAGCAGATTGTCCAGTCACCTTTCTCAACCTGTGATCACAAGAAAGTTAGCGCATTGTGACCCCGAGTGATTGTTTTGCATGCTTAACTCGACCCATTAAACAAACGGCGCCAAAGGGGGCAGCCGTGCCTGATAGGAGAGTAAAATGAGACCAATATTTTTGGGATGCGTCGCCGCTGCAGCAATTGCACTGGGCAGCAGTACTACCGCACAGAACATGGCGCCGTTTGGCACTGAGACAGAGGTGAATTATGCAGCCCAGCTGTGGGATGCCATGAGCGCTGGCAAGCTGGTGGGCGATGGGATGATCCGATCTTTTCCCTACGAGGGGATCGCCCCGCACGGCATGATGTTGGAAACCTTTTATTCCGAGGCCACGATTGGCGACCATACCGGCACTTTGATTGTAAAGCGCAACTACGGGCCTGAGGGTGTGGATGAGGGGACGGTTTTGATGAACCCCGGCAAACACCTCGGCGCGATTACCGTGATGTTCAAGCGCGAATCCGGTTATGACGCGGATAACAACGATTGGTTCTGGGCCAAGTATTTGCCTGATGGTTCGCTCGACAAAAACCCCAAAGGCATGCAACTGGCGGGACGTGTAGCCAAAGGTGCCCCAAAGGGCTGTATCGCGTGCCACTCCGGTGCGCCCGGCGATGACTATGTATTCACTTCGGACCACATCAATTAGCCCTCGCTGAGGAATGCCGGAGAGTGGCCTTTAAGGAGGCCATTTTCGTTCATTCAGTCGTTTGGTCCAGCTAGGATTGGGAAACGCAAAAAGGAACGCCCCGCAAGTGTGCGGGGCGCTCAAGAAAAGGATGGGTTTTAGCCGCGTCGGCGGCGTCCACCACTGCGGCGGCCGCGTGCGCCAGCCTCGGCCTCGCCCGCTTTCAGCGGTGGCTTGTTGGCTTTGATCCAACCGGCCCCGTGCGCATCGTTGTTGGTCAACAAGTTGGCGGCGCGGATGGCTTCCATTTCTTGGCCTGCACGGGATTTGGTTGATCCCATACCGGTAATGCTGGCCAGGATTTCAGGATCGATGTCCTCGGGAATGATGATCCCGGCAGCGGCCATTTCTGCCCGCTTTTCATCCAGTTTTTTCTGGCTGACCGGCAAGGCAACCGGGTTCATAATCGCACTGGTCATGCCGGCGGCCATAGCCATTGGCAAAAATGCGTTGTTGACACCGTGACGATTTGGCAGACCAAAGGAAATGTTTGAGGCCCCGCAAGTGGTGTTTACACCAAGTTCCTCGCGCAGGCGCCGAACCAGCGCAAACACCTGCAAGCCAGCCGTGGCCATCGCGCCAATGGGCATCACCAGCGGGTCAACCACAATGTCATGCGCCGGAATCCCGTAATCGGCGGCCCGTTGAACGATACGCTTGGCAACCTCAAACCGCACGTCAGGGTCTTCGGAAATTCCGGTGTCGTCATTCGAAATCGCTACCACCGGCACGTTGTATTTTTTTACCAACGGCAGAACCAGTTCAAGGCGGTCTTCCTCGCCGGTAACGGAGTTTAGCAGCGGGCGGCCTTCTGCGGCGGCAAGGCCGGCTTCCAGAGCGCCGGGAACCGAGCTGTCGATGCACAAAGGTACATCCACCAAATCCTGAACCATTTTGATGATCGCGCTCATCAGGGGGGGCTCGGTTTCATTGGGGTTCGGGTTCGAATTATATACCACGCCTGCATTGATATCGAGGATCGTGGCTCCGGCCTCAACCTGTGCAATCGCATCCTTTTCCACAGTGGAAAAATCGCCCGCTTCCAATTGCGCCGCCAGCAGTTTGCGCCCGGTGGGGTTGATCCGCTCGCCGATCACGCAAAACGGCTGATCAAAGCCGATGATTGCGGTTTTGGTTTTGGATTCGACAATTGTTTTTGTCATTGCTCTGCCCTTATTTCTGTGAGGCGGGAACGCCTGACGCACCGCCGTTATTCATAGCCCAGGTTGCGTTGGTCTTGATCCCTCCCAGTGGAAAGAAATGCACCTTCGCGATGTTGAAATCCGGATTGGCGTGTTTGTGTTCCGCCAGTTCGGACAGTATTTCGGTCGGCTCGAAGGGCAGCAACAGCTTGGTCACATCCTTGGCACGCCGCTGCAATACCCGTAAACTGGGGCCAACACCACAGGCCAGTGCAAATTTGATCATGGTTTGTAATTTGGCCGGGCCTGCAATGCCGATGTGCACCGGAATGTCGATCCCCAGTGCCACCAGATCATCGGCCCATTCAATCACCGGCTTGCTTTCAAAGCAAAACTGTGTAGCCAGTGCCATTTGTGCGTCGGTACGTTTGGAAAACGCTTGTTTCCAACTTAGAGCCTCATTTACATTTACCCGCCCGCCGTCTGGATCAATGTCTTGGTTCACTTCTGGATGACCTGCCACATGCAAGTGGGTAAAGCCCGCCTTGTCAAACAATCCGGTTTCCAGCAATTGCATCGAGCAATGGTATTCGCCGTGGGGTTTGTTCACCCCCCCCGCCAGCAAAAGAGCCTGTTTTACACCTGCTTCATTTTGATACCGGCTGATCCAGTCTGCCAGAACCGCCCTGTCCTTGATGATTCGGGCAGGGAAATGAGGCATCACATCATAGCCTTCTTCCCCCAGACGTTTGGCGGTGGCGACCATTTCCCCAATCGGCGTTCCCTCAATGTGGGCCACATAAACCCGTGTGCCTCTGGGCAGAAGATCGCGAAAATCCTCAATCTTGGCGGCGGTGCGCGGCATTACCTCTATGGAAAAGCCTTGCATGAAAGCCTCCAGATGAGGATTGACCAGTTTGGGTTCGTCTTTGCGACCAAAATTCAACAGCGCCATCGCCATTTTCCTTTATTAAGGGGGTTACCCCTGTGGTTTGGACCAGCCATCACTTGCGATCAGTGCAATGATCCGGTCCTTGTTAAATTCAGCATCCAGTTTAGCGGCCTCGGCTTTTGCAACCTCTGTTGCTTCTCCCTCGACAGGGTAAGAAGGTGCCTTGTGCCATTCGGCCAGATAATCATCGGATCCATCCGCGCCAATTTTCATGGCACAGCGGTCAATCGCTTGCTCGAAACGCTCGGGCAATTGCACTTTGGCTGCGCGCCTTCCTTTGCCTACAATGACTTGGGCTGGAATGTCGCGCCAGTATACGATTGTGACGTCGGGCATGGTTTTTTCCTTCTCGCTTGTTTAGGTCAGTATCGGGTCGCTGTCTTTCAGCAGAGCCTGTTTTCGACTTGCATAGAGAGATATGCGACACAATGCTAATTTGCCTGTTAATAACAAACTTGTAAAATCCGCAAACCGCGCTTAATCTTAAGTTAACGGAATTGGGGCAAGCGTATGCGAGCCAATGTAAAAAATAGGTCCAATCAGGGCCGAACAGTAAAAAAAGTGCCTGCGCGGGCGAACTCTTACCGCGGGCCGCTTTTTGCTGCGCTGGATTTGGGCACAAATTCTTGCCGGATGTTGATCGCGCGACCCGATGGATGCGAGTTCAAAGTAATTGACGCGTTTTCCAAACCTGTTCATCTGGGGGCAGGGCTGGAGCAATACGGCACACTTGCGCCCTCTGCGATCAAACGCACACTCAATGCCTTGCGTGTTTGTGGCAAAAAGCTAAAGCATCACGGCGTGCAGTATTCTCGCCTTGTGGCAACCGAAGCCTGCCGCCGCGCCAGAAACGGCCAGAGTTTTATCAATCTTATCCAGCGTGAAACTGGACTGGAGCTGGAAATCATCGAGGCCGCCGAAGAGGCACGCCTTGCGGTCGTCAGCTGTGCCCCTCACTTGGGCGAGGCTGTGGATCAACTGTTGATCGTTGATATCGGCGGGGGTTCCACCGAACTTGTCTGGCTGGATCTGAGCAATGTTTCCTTGTGTGATCGCGCTGCCGCTTTGGTGCGTCTGGAGCTCAGCAGTAACAAATTGGAAACTGCACTGGCGGATAACTGCGTTAAAGTGGTGGATTGGAAATCTGTCCCCATGGGCGTGGCCACCTTGAAAGACATGTTTTCGGATGTAGATGACGATTGCGCCAAGTTCGCGCTGATGTCCTGTTGTTTTGAGGAACAGATCGCCGAATTCCAACCTGAATTGCCGCTCAAGGACGAGAAAACCAACAGCCGCTTCCAGATTATCGGCACATCGGGCACTGTCACTACGGTTGCTGCCTCCCATCTGGGCCTGCCGCGCTATGAGAGGTGCAAAGTAGACGGCATTTCCATGTGCAAACAGGAAATCGAAACCGTGGTACAGCGGTATCTGTCCATCGGCCCCGAGGGGCGCCGCAAAGCCCCTTGCATCGGCTCTGATCGCCACGAACTCATCATGTCAGGCTCCGCCATCCTGCAAGCCATCCTGCGGGTCTGGCCTTCGGGCCAATTGACCGTCGCAGACAGGGGCTTACGCGAGGGCCTGCTTTACAGCCAAATGTCGGCAGCGGGCGTGTGGAACGTCCGGCCAAACTAGGAATATCCAATGTCACGAGAAGGTAAATCATCTGGTCGCGGTCAGCGCGACCTGCGCGTCCGCGTCAAGAGCGCTAAGGGCCGGAAACTTTCCTCTACCCTCTGGCTCGACCGCCAGCTGAATGACCCCTATGTACAAAAAGCGCTGAAAGACGGCTATCGCGGTCGTGCGGCTTATAAAATTCTGGAACTGGATGACAAATTCCGCTTCCTTGTTCCCGGCGCACGGGTGGTTGATCTGGGCAGCGCGCCGGGTGGCTGGTTGCAGGTGGCCGCCAAACGGGTGAACGCCCTTGGTACGCGCAAAAGTAAACAAGTAGGCACCATTCTGGGGGTTGATCTGCAAGAGGTTGACCCGGTTCCCGGCACGACAATACACGTTCTCGATTTCATGGAGGATGATGCCGACATAAAGGTCAAAGAATGGCTTGGCGGCGAGGCTGACGTGGTGATGTCCGACATGGCTGCGGCCTCATGTGGCCACAAACAAACCGACCACTTGCGGATCATCGCACTTTGCGAAGCGGCTGCCTATTTCGCTTTTGATGTGCTGGCCGAGGATGGCACTTTTGTGGCCAAGGTGCTGGCAGGCGGTGCCGAAGGCGAGCTGCAAAAACTGCTGAAAGAGAAATTTACCAAGGTAATGAACGTAAAACCCCCCGCCAGCCGCTCCACCAGCTCGGAAAAATTTGTCGTCGCTACCGGTTTTCGCGGTCGCGAATTCAATTCGGGGTTAACTTGAATCACATTGCGGCTCTGACGGCATTCTAAGGTGCTGATATCACGGGCGTTTTGATCCACTCAGTGGTTAACCTTTTATCAAAACGCCTTATTCACCTTTTCTGGCGTGGAAAATAAACCCAAGAAAGTTCAACAACAACTGTGCCGCCAATATCGAGGTGCCCCCCGTCTGGTCATAATCCGGCGCGACCTCGACCAGATCTATGCCGATCACCTCGTGGTTTTGCGCCACAAGTTGCAGCAGCTCTAGAATCTCGTAATACAAAAAACCGCCATGGCTCGGCGTTCCGGTCCCCGGTGCAATCGAGGGGCAGAAGGCATCAATGTCGATGGTCACATAGACCTTGGCACCTTGGGGTATTCGCTTGGCGGCTTTGGCGACCCCCATGGCGCGAAAATGGCGCACAGACTGGATGTCTGACCCCATTTCGCGCGCTGCGACGTAACCTTCACGCGCGGTCGAGGATACGTTACGGATGCCGTATTGCGACAGGCCGGTGACATAGTCCTTTTCTGCGGCGCGGCGCATCGGGTTGCCATGGCCAAAGCGCACACCGTGGCGCTCATCGACAAAATCAAGGTGGGCGTCGATTTGCAAAATGTGGAAATCCCTTTGGTTGTCAAAGGCGTTGATGCAGGGAATGTTAACGGAATGATCGCCGCCAATCACCACTGGCAGCGCGCCGGCAGCCAACGCCTTGCGCACACCGTATTCGATGTTCAGATGGCTTTGGACAGTGTCGGTGTGAATAATATCCGCATCCCCCATATCGACGATCTTCACGTCCGATCCCAGATAGGTTGCGTCATCCTCATGGTCATATGCGCCTGCATGGCCAAAGGAAAACAGGGTTGAGGCCTCCCGTACTCCGCGCGGGCCAAAGCGTGCACCGGCGCGGAATTGTGCGCCGCAATCAAAGGGGGCACCCAAGACCGCCACATCGCAATCCAGCGTATCCCAATCAGAAACATAGGGTTTTTTAGCGAATGTAGGAATGCCCACAAATGGCAGGTTCAACCGCCCAGTTTCATATCCGTGTTCACGCATAGCGTTCTCCTGTTACTGCCCAACCCTGCGACGAGACCGCGCGAAAGACAAGCGACACTTGTATGAAAGGGCGATCCGTTGCAGGTTGCGTGAAATTTGGTAGTGGAGCCCAGTATGATCCTTAAAACCCCCTTGTGGAAACGCACACCGCCCGCGATCTTCCCCATTTGCCTTGGGTATATGGGGCTGGGGCTTGCGTGGCGCGGCAGCGCCGAAGTCCTGCCTATCCCCCCTTTTATCGGGGGAATATTGCTCGGTCTCTCAACCGCCTTTTTTCTATATTTTCTGGCGTTTTATATCGCCAAACTGATCGGGCGTCCTTCTGTCATCTTTGATGATCTCAAGGTTCCGCCTCTGCGCGCGGGCGTGGCCGCGATCCCCATGAGCATGATGCTGTTGGCCGCGGCCTTGCTGCCGTTTAATATCTCCGTGCCGCAGGTCTGGTGGACTGGCGTGATCATGCAGTACATCGCCACCTTCGCGGTGATCTACGCGATCTGGAAAGACCCGCCAGAAAAACGCGTTTTCTCGCCCTTTATGTACCTGACCTTTGTTGGTCCCATTGTTGGGCCAATTGCGGGGATCAAACTGGGGTACGAGACCGAGAGCCTTTGGCTGACTATCGGTGCTTTGGCTGCGTTTGTGGTGATCACTGTGGGCTGTGGGTTCCGGCTGGCTAAGGTTGTTCCAGCTCAGCCCCTGCGCCCGTCACTGGCAATCGTTCTCGCTCCAATTTCCCTGTTTGCGCTGTCCTTTGGGCAGTTGGGTATGGAGGGGCTTTTCGCGTTCTTTTACTGGTTTTCCTGGGCGGGTTTTGTCGCTTTGGTCGTGTTGTTGCCCTGGATGACCAAAGGCGGCTGGACGCCAATGTGGGGGGCTATTACCTTTCCCTTTGCGGCTTTCACCAATGTACAGATCCAGGCGGTTTCCAAAGGCTATGAGTTCATCGCCGAAGTTGGTGTTATTTTGGGTCTGGCAGTGGCAACTCCCATCGTATTTTACGTTTTATACCGTGCTACCATGGAGTGGGTGACGGGTGCCTTGTCGGAAAAAACTGGTGCGGCCGTCGTATAAAACAGATAAGCTCTGCAGTTTTCATAACTGTGGGGCTTTCCTTTTGCCTGCGCCCATGAAATAGGGACGTGGCAACACCACTTTCCATCAGGAGATCGTTATGGAGATTCGTGAGGCCCTTACCTTTGATGATGTATTGCTTGTTCCGGGCGCTTCCAGCGTGCTGCCCTCTGACGCCGATACAGCCACTTTTGTAACCAAGAATATCGCGCTGAACATCCCGTTGCTCAGTTCTGCCATGGACACCGTGACCGAGGCCCCGATGGCCATCGCCATGGCGCAGGCAGGCGGCATGGGGGTGTTGCATCGCAACCTCAGCCTTGAAGAACAGGCGCGACAGGTGCGACAGGTTAAACGATTCATTTCGGGGATTGTCTATAACCCCATTACCCTGCGCCCCAACCAGACGCTTGCCGATGCCAAAGCACTGCAGGAACGGTATCGCGTAACCGGGTTTCCGGTGGTGGATGACAAGGGGCGGGTGCTGGGTATTGTCACCAACCGCGACATGCGTTTTGCCAGTGCAGATGATACCCCGGTAGCGCTGATGATGACCACTGAAAACCTTGCTATTCTGCGCGAACCGGCTGGGCTGGAAGAGGCCAAATCCTTGATGCACGCACGGCGCATTGAAAAGCTGCTGGTGCTGAACGACAATGATGAACTGACCGGCCTGCTGACCATCAAAGACCTTGAACAAGCAGTGTTGAACCCTTCGGCGTGCAAAGACGATCTGGGCCGCCTTCGGGTCGCTGCTGCCTCGACTGTGGGTGATGCGGGGTTTGAGCGGTCCGAACAGTTGATCGACGCGGGCGTCGATTTGCTGGTGATTGACACAGCGCACGGCCATTCAATCAGCGTGGGGCAAGCTGTGGAACGCATTAAGAAGCTGTCCAACACAGTGCAGGTTGTTGCGGGTAACGTGGCCACAGCCGAGGGTACCAAAGCGCTGATTGATATGGGCGCGGATGCGGTTAAAGTAGGGATCGGGCCGGGATCCATCTGTACCACACGGATCGTGGCTGGTGTTGGTGTGCCGCAACTGACCGCGATTGATGATTGCGCCACTGAAGGGCTAAAAACCAATACGCCTATCATCGCCGATGGTGGTATCAAGTTTTCCGGCGACTTTGCTAAGGCCATCGCGGCGGGTGCGTCCTGTGCCATGGTCGGCTCGATGATTGCCGGAACCGACGAATCCCCGGGCGAAATGATCCTGTATCAGGGCCGGAGTTTCAAATCTTTCCGCGGCATGGGGTCTGTTGGGGCCATGGCGCGCGGCTCTGCTGATCGTTATTTCCAGAAAGAGGCCAGTTCTGACAAGCTGGTACCCGAAGGAATCGAGGGGCGGGTGCCTTACAAAGGGGCCGCAAGTGCGGTGATTCACCAGATGGTAGGCGGTTTGCGCGCGGCGATGGGGTACACTGGCAGCGCTACGATTGCCGACATGCGCACGGGATGCAAGTTTGTGAAAATATCGGGAGCAGGGCTGAAAGAAAGCCATGTCCACGATGTGCAAATCACCCGCGAGAGCCCGAACTACAGGACCGGATAATGACACCTGCAGCAAGATACAGCGCCGCGATAGAGGTGCTCGACGGGTTTTTGGCGGGTAATCCGGCAGAAAAGCTGCTGAGCAACTGGGCAAGGCGCAACCGGTATGCCGGTTCCAAGGATCGCGCAGCGGTGCGGGATATTGTGTTTGATTGCCTGCGTAATCTGCGGTCTTATCAATGGGTTGCCGGATTTAGTGGCGGTCGTGCACTGGCACTTGGCCATTGTCTGACACATACATTGCAGCCCCAAGAGGTGTTTTCGGGGCAAGGCTATGCCCCCACACCTTTGGATGGGGATGAATTGGCAGCATATGAGAGCGATCACAATCTTGCCAGTGAAGGCGAGGATTGTGATGTGCAGGATTGGCTGATTGACCCGCTCAAACAATCGCTAGGGGACAGTTTTAGCGAGACTTGCCAGATAATGCGCAACCGCGCGCCAGTGGATTTACGGGTGAACTTGCGCAAATCGGACAGGGCGGCCGCGCAAGCGGCGCTGGCGCTCGAGGATATACTGACCGAACCGGTTGATTTCGTCGATACCGCCTTGCGTGTGTTGGAAAATCCGCGCCGCGTGGCCGGTTCCAAGCCCTTTCTTGATGGGCGGGTCGAATTGCAAGACGCTGCCTCACAGGCTGTTGTGGCTATGTTACCCTTGGAAGGTTCTCCGCGTGTGCTGGATTATTGTGCAGGTGGCGGGGGCAAAACATTGGCCATTGCCGCCCTTGCGCCAAGCGCGCGCATCACCGCCTATGATCAAAGCACTGCCCGCCTTATGCCGTTACAGGAGCGTGCCAAACGGGCAGGTGTACCGGTGCGGTTGCTCAAACAGCATCCACAAGAGAAGGACGGGCTTTATGATCTGGTGTTGATAGATGCGCCGTGCAGTGGCTCCGGTTCTTGGCGGCGCAATCCAGAGGCCAAGTGGCGGCTGAACCCCGAGACACTGGCGGAATTGAACGAAACCCAGTCCGGAATTCTGAACAAAGCCAAAAACCTTGTCACCCCCGGAGGCACGTTAGCTTTTGTGACCTGTTCTGTTCTGAGGGCAGAAAACGAGCAACAAGTCGCGCGGTTTTCCAAGGAAAACACCGATTGGCGAGTCACGCTGGAACACCGGTTCAATTTGCTTGATGGTGGGGATGGTTTTTATCTGGCGCTACTCACTAAAGAATAAGACTACCATAGATTGAATTTCGGTGGAGTTTATGTATTGTTAACCTGAAACGGGGCAATTGTGCTTCATAATTCATAATTTCAGGCATAATATGTATCAATACAGATTGCAGGGCTGGATGTTGGGCGGCGCACTTGCCAGCTTGCTTGCGGGAACCATTCTATTGATGGCGCACGGCGATGGCAGCGGGCACCTGATGGCCGGAGGGGCCATTACGGCGGCCGGTTTCATGTCAGTGATCGCCTTTTTCGGGCGTAGTAACCCCTCTGCCCGATCTTCTGACAATGCGGTGGAAGAAAAGCCTGCTGCCAAGGTGTCCAACCTCTTTTCACATAATATTGTCCCCCCTGATGATACCGTTGCGCGGGCCAAACAGGACCCGGTTCAGCACCAAACAGCCCGTGCTTTTGTTAAAGGGTACGAAAATTTTCCAATAGCTTTGCTGCGCATAGAATCCGACGACCGGGTCACGCATTGCAACAAGGTGGCTCGCGATTATCTCGGGTTGGAGAGGGGGGAAAATCCGCGTTTCGATGAATTGGTTCTGGGGTTGGGGCGCAGCGTTCCAGCTTGGGTGGAAACAATCCGAAAATCGAAAAAAAACTCGCAACCTGAAATGCTGGAAACCAAAAGGGAGAATGCGACTTCTATGTTGCAGGTGAGCCTGATTGGTGATGTCACCACGCCAGTAGGAACCTTGTTGGCAACCCTTAGTGATGCAACCCAGTTGCAATCTTTGCAGGCGCAGTTTGTGCAAAGCCAGAAAATGCAGGCCATTGGGCAGTTGGCGGGGGGGGTCGCCCATGATTTTAACAACTTGCTGACCGCTATTTCCGGCTATTGCGATCTGCTGCTGATTAGGTATGAGCGGGGCGATCCGGATTACGGTGATCTGGTGCAAATCAGCCAGAACTCCAATCGTGCTGCCGCGTTGGTCGGGCAACTGCTGGCGTTCTCGCGCAAACAAACCCTGCAGCCCCAAGTGATGCGGTTGAATGATGCCCTGTCCGAGCTGACACATCTGCTCAATCGACTTGTTGGGGAAAAAGTTCAGCTGCACACGGAATATGGCAAGGAACTACCGGATATTTTTGTAGACCACCGGCAGCTTGAACAGGTGATCATGAACCTTGTGGTTAACGCTCGTGATGCGATGCCCGCCGGGGGAGAAGTGCTGGTAACGTCGGGGAAAAGGGTTTTGACCGAGGATAAGGTGATTCAGAAAGCTACAGTTCCCGCCGGTACTTATGTCACCATCAAAGTCAGGGATACCGGCTGCGGTATCCGCAAAGACCAGATGCAGAAAATCTTTGAACCTTTCTATAGCACCAAAAAAGTTGGCGAAGGCACCGGATTGGGCCTATCGATGGTTTATGGCATTATCAAACAGACCGGCGGGTTTATCTTTGTCCAAAGCACCGAGGGGCAGGGCACCACATTTACGATCTTTTTACCGGAACATGATGGCTCGGTTGTGAATGTTGAACCGGCAAAAGAGGTCAAAACCGGAGGCCCGAAAGCTCTTAATGGGTTATCGGTAATGCTGGTTGAAGACGAGGCTCCCGTGCGTGCTTTTGCAGCGCGCGCGCTCAAGATGCACGGCGTTGATGTGACTGAAGCCTCTTGTGCAGAGGTAGCACTGGAAATCCTGCAAGACCCGGAGCATTTCGTCGATATTATCGTATCGGATGTGGTGATGCCGGGCATGGACGGGCCAACATGGGTGCGTAAAGCGCTGGAGCAACGCCCTGATGTCAAAGTGGTTTTTGTTTCCGGCTATGCCGAGGAAACATTTGCCCGCGAACACGCTGAAAACCCGAATGCCATTTTTCTGCCTAAACCGTTTTCGTTGAAGCAATTGATCGAGACGGTGCGGGAATTGTCCCGTTAACGCAGTGATTTACTTGCGAAACCGCTCGTAGAGTTCAAAATCCGCCGCATAGGTTTTGCGGAGCTGTCGTTGTAATTCGGGGCTGAGCGAAAGCTCGGCCGCAGGCGAGCTATTGGCATGCCCAAGGGCAACCGAACGCCCCAAGCGGTTTTCCAGAAACCGGACCATGCCCTCCATATCGTCATAGCAATACAGATAACTCATTCCCATTTCCCCGTTCTTGTCACCCAAAAACCTCGCTTGCGATCCGACGCGGGCAAACTCTGGAGGCTCATCAGACAAATAGGCCGCTACAAACTGATCGAAACTGAGGTCCTCTGTGCTGTTGTTGCTGCCTTGAATATCGTCACGCCCCCGATAGCGATACCAGCTGCCAAGCCAATCCACCGGCTCGCGAATCATTGCAACCGTATCCGGCTCATCCCCGGTTAAGGTCATGACAAAGGGTTCCAGCAGGCGTTTGTATTTGCGTAAGGGGGTGTGTTTGGCGTTGGGGGATTTTGAGAGCCGAATATCACATTTGCTGCCAAGGGCCATCTCGATAGACGTAGACGCGGTTTTTGGTGTTGCAAAAAAAACCAGACTTTCTTTCAGAAAAATCATCATAAAGTTTACTGCGCCCCAAGGTTATTTACATTTTTACTGCGATTTTTACCAATCATAAACCTTCCTGAACAATTGTGGAATTGAAATTTTTACTTGATATGTTCTCCTTTTAGTCCCATAAATCAATAGAGGAACAAGAGCAGAACATTACCAGCGATTGCCGCTAGGCGAATGATATGAAATAAGAGGAATGAAAAATGGCGACTCCCCTACTTGATCTGAATGAAAGACGCGCAATGGATAAAGAAAAAGCACTGGACTCGGCGCTCAGCCAGATTGAACGCCAATTTGGCAAAGGTTCGATTATGAAGTTGGGCCAGCAAGGTGCGGCATTGGATATCGAGGCTTCGTCAACAGGTTCGATCGGTCTGGATATCGCTTTGGGCATTGGCGGAATCCCAAAAGGGCGGGTTATCGAGGTTTATGGCCCGGAAAGCTCGGGCAAAACGACACTGACGCTGCATTGTATTGCGGAAATGCAGAAGACTGGTGGCGTTTGTGCATTTGTTGATGCTGAACACGCGTTGGACCCGACCTATGCCAAAAAGCTGGGGGTCAATCTGGACGATTTGTTGATCGCCCAGCCAGACACTGGCGAGCAGGCGTTGGAAATTACTGACACCCTCGTGCGTTCCGGTGCCATTGACATGGTGGTGATCGATTCGGTTGCCGCGCTAACCCCCAAGTCGGAGCTTGAGGGGGATATGGGGGATCATCAGGTCGGCGCACAGGCGCGACTCATGAGCCAGGCAATGCGTAAGCTGACCGGCTCTATCGCGAAATCGGGCTGTACTGTGTTCTTTATCAACCAGATCCGGATGAAAATCGGTGTGATGTTTGGTTCGCCAGAAACCACATCAGGCGGTAATGCGTTGAAATTCTATGCTTCTGTTCGGCTGGATATTCGCCGTATCGGGGCAATCAAGGATCGCGATGAAATCGTTGGCAACGCGACGCGGGTTAAAGTCGTAAAAAACAAGGTCGCGCCTCCGTTCAAACAGGTCGAGTTCGACATCATGTATGGCGAAGGTATTTCCAAACGAGGCGAGTTGATTGATCTGGGCGTCAAAGCCGGCATTGTCGAAAAATCGGGTTCCTGGTTTTCTTATGGTGATCAACGTATCGGGCAGGGCCGCGAAAATGCCAAGAAGTTCATGAAAGAACACCCGATGGTAGCCTATGAGATCGAGGATAAAATTCGCGCCGCACACGGTCTGGATTTTGATATGCCTCCGCCCACTGCGGATGACGAGGTGGTTGAGAAGTAAAAATATTATGCGCTCCGCGCGGGGATAACTGGGGCGAATTCGAATTAGGGCGTCGGGGTGAAACTCCGGCGCTTTTGCTTTGGCCTGTGGACAGATTAAGGGCGGGGCGGTAAACCGCTTTTACGCTTAACTTTGCAGGAAAAATCCCGATGAACAGCCTGAATGACATTCGAAGCACATTTCTGGATTTCTTTGCCAAGAATGGCCATGCGGTGGTGGAGAGTTCCCCCTTGGTACCGCGCAACGATCCAACACTGATGTTTGTCAATTCTGGCATGGTACAGTTCAAGAATCTGTTCACTGGTGTTGAGAAACGCGACTATGTACGGGCCACATCGGCGCAGAAATGTGTGCGTGCGGGTGGCAAGCACAATGATCTGGACAACGTCGGGTATACCGCGCGCCACCATACCTTCTTTGAAATGCTGGGGAACTTTTCCTTTGGCGATTATTTCAAGGAACAGGCGATTATCTATGCTTGGGACTTGATTACCAAGGATTTTGGCATCGACAAAGACAAGCTGCTGGTGACGGTTTACCATACCGATGATGTGGCCGCCAAGATTTGGAAGAATTATGCCGGTCTGCCAGAGGAGCGGATCATTCGCATCGCCACCAATGATAACTTCTGGATGATGGGACCAACAGGGCCTTGCGGGCCGTGCACCGAGATTTTCTACGACCATGGCGAACATATCTGGGGCGGTCCTCCGGGTTCGCCCGAAGAAGACGGCGACCGGTTTATTGAAATCTGGAATGTGGTGTTCATGCAGAATGAACAATTCGCGGATGGCACCAAGATTGATCTGGAAAATCAATCCATTGACACCGGCATGGGGTTGGAACGCATCGCCGCGCTGATGCAGGGCAGCCATGATAATTACGACACGGACTTGTTCAAAGCGTTGATTGAGGCTTCTGCCCATGGCACCGGCGTTGATCCTTACGGCGACAAAAATGTACACCACCGGGTGATTGCCGATCATTTGCGGTCGACCTCTTTTCTAATTGCTGACGGGGTATTGCCGAGCAACGAGGGCCGCGGCTACGTGCTGCGCCGGATTATGCGCCGTGCCATGCGCCATGCGCATTTGCTCGGCGCGCAAGACCCCCTGATGCATCGTCTGGTGCCCGAACTGGTGCGACAGATGGGGCAGGCCTATCCGGAACTGGGGCGTGCTCAAAGCATGATCGAGGAAACCCTGCTGCTTGAGGAAACACGTTTTAAAACAACGCTGGATCGCGGTCTTGGCCTGCTGGACGCTGCACTGGAAGGGTTGGAAAAGGGCGCAAGCCTGCCGGGGGAAACCGCGTTCAAGCTGTATGATACCTTCGGTTTTCCGCTTGATTTGACGCAGGATGCGCTGAGGGAAAAAGGCGTGGAGGTAGACACCGAAGGGTTTGATACCGCTATGGCTGAACAAAAATCCAAGGCGCGCGCGGCTTGGGTTGGGACGGGTCAGGCAACCGATGAAACCATCTGGTTTGATCTGGCAGAAGAACATGGCGCGACAGAATTTCTTGGGTATGACACCGAGATCGCTGAGGGTCAGGTTCTGGCGATTGTTAGCGATGGCAAACTTGCGGAGACAGCAGAGGGCGAAATTCAGGTCGTGTTGAACCAAACGCCGTTTTACGCCGAATCTGGCGGGCAGGTTGGCGATCAGGGGACGTTATTTACCGAAAACGGTGAAATGCAGATCACCGATGTCAAGAAATCTGCCGGTGTGTTTATTCACAGCGGCAAGATTGTCAAAGGTAAAATCAGCAAAGGGGATGCTGCGGAACTGCTGGTTTTCCACACACGGCGCAGTCATATCCGGGCCAATCATTCGGCCACGCACCTGTTGCATGAGGCACTGCGTCAAAGTCTGGGCGATCACGTTGCACAGCGTGGTTCGTTGAATGCCGCAGACCGGTTGCGGTTCGATTTCTCGCATTCCAAGGGGATGAGTGCCGCCGAACTGGCGGAAGTCGAAAAAGATGTGAACGCCTATATCCGCCAGAATACACCGGTGGAGACCCGTATTATGACACCGGACGAGGCCCGCGAGTTAGGTGCGCAGGCGCTGTTTGGTGAAAAATACGGTGACGAGGTACGCGTGGTTTCCATGGGGTTGCAGGCGGATAGCGGCAAGGGCAGCACTGGTGCGACCTATTCGCTGGAACTGTGCGGCGGCACCCATGTGGCGCGAACCGGCGACATTGGGATGTTTACACTGGTAAGCGAAAGTGCATCGTCGTCGGGTGTGCGCCGGATCGAAGCCCTGACTGGTCAGGCAGCGTTTGATTATTTGGCGGGGCGGCAAAATCTGCTGGCTGATGCAGCTAACACATTGAAAACCCGTCTCGAAGATGTTCCGGAGCGGGTCAAATCCTTACTTGATGAACGCAAAGCCCTGAACAATGAAATTGCGGAGCTGCGCAAGCAAGCGGCAATGGGGGGCAGTGCCGGTGTGCAAGAAGCTGAGCAAGTTAACGGCATTGCTTTTTACGCACAAATATTGCCGGATGTTCCTGCCAAAGATTTGCGGGGCCTGATTGACGCGCATAAAAAACGTCTTAGGTCTGGTGCTGTACTGATGATTTCCGGTGCGGGTGGCAAGGCCGCGATTGCTGCGGGAGTGACTGATGACTTGACGGATCGCCTTTCTGCTGTTGATTTGGTGCGTGCAGCTGCGGGCGCTTTGGGGGGCAAGGGCGGCGGTGGCAGGCCAGATATGGCGCAGGCCGGAGGGCCAAGTGCCGAGAATGCAAACGAAGCCGTCGAGGCAGCAAAACAGATTTTGGAGGGCTAAATGCCGGTTTATACAATGGCGCATATTGATGTGCATGACGATGAGAATTATGCGAAGTATGCAGCACTTGCTGGGCCTGCGGTGGCCAAGTATGGCGGCGAGTTTCTGGCGCGTGGTGGCGAAACTGCGGTCATGGAGGGCACGGCGCGGGCGCGCAATGTGATTATCCGATTCAAGGATATGGCAACTGCCAAAGCGTTTTATAATGGCCCAGAGTATCAGGAAGCACTGAGCTATGGTCTGCCTGCGGCGGATCGTGAATATCTGTTTGTGGAGGGCGTGTGATGACTGCTTATGTGATTGCGCAGGTTTCCGTTTCTGATCCTGAAGGTTACAGCGAATACGCTGGGCAGACCATTGCAGTAGCAGAAAAATTCGGGGGTAAATTCCTTGCCAAAGGCGGCGCGTCCGAGCAAATCGAAGGTGTTGGCAAAGATCGCAACGTTATCATCGCATTTGCCGATACTGCCGCTGCCAAGGCGTTCTACTCTTCTGAAGAGTATCAGGCAATCCTGCCGATTGCGCAGCGCTGCTCGGTTCGGGATCTGGTGATTGTTGAGGGCGTGTGATCAGTGCGTGGCTGAGCTTGAAAACAGGTTAATAACGAGAACGTCGGCAACGATCAGCGCCTTGCCAACAATCGCCGCAAAGTCCAGTTCTTTGGCTGAACATAGAGCAGGCCAATGAGGGTGGTTAATACGATACTCGTGCCGGATCAAATGGCGTAAAATGGGCCAACAAGCGTGACCTTTAGCATCAATGCCATGAAGTTAAGTGCTTGAGTCAGCCAATTTTTGTTCACGGGTGATTCGCATCAATCCTGAGCCCCAAGCCACTGCGCGCTCAGCTTGATATTGTTTGCGCCACGGCGTATCACGCGACAGCCGGAAAACTGGAGAAAACTTACATGTCGGGAACCGACCACGCCAAGGCTGCCGATTGGGGCGGGCCACAACCCAGTATTATTCTGGTCGCCCCGCAAATGGGCGAAAACATTGGCGCGGCGGCGCGCGCGATGTATAATTTCGGGCTGGAATGGATGCGGCTGGTCAATCCGCGCGATGGCTGGCCGAACCCAAAAGCGGTGACAATGGCCAGCGGTGCAGGGCGGGTTCTGGATCAGGTAATGTTGACGCAAACCACCCAACAAGCTGTCGGTGATCTGAATTACGTGTTCGCCACCACCGCACGGGGCCGTGATCTGACCAAACCCGTTGTGACGCCAGAACGCGCGATGGAGCAGGCGCGCGAGATGATTGGAGCGGGCCAAAAGGTTGGTATTATGTTTGGACCAGAGCGTTCGGGCCTGCATAATGAGGACATCTCGCGGGCCAATGCGATTATCTCGGTGCCGGTCAACCCGGCTTTTGCCTCGCTCAATCTGGCGCAATGCGTGTTGCTGTTAGCTTATGAATGGCGCCGCCAAACCGACGAAATTGCACCCGAGGTTATGGCGTTGGCGGGTACGATACCCGCGAGCAATGTTGAAATCCAGAAGTTGATGGAACACATGGAACAGCGGCTGGATGCGGCGGGGTTTTTCTGGCCCGATCACAAGGCCGAAAGCATGATCCTGAACCTGCGCAACATGATTTCGCGCATGCCCCTGACGCAGGTGGATGTGCGCACAATGCACGGAATCATTCGTGCATTGTCAGACAAGCATCCAAAGACTAAATATCCTAAAAACTAGGAATTGACCGATGAGCAAGCAACGCAACATCTTTGAAGATGTGAAGCAAGAGAAACGCCCCGAAAACTTGCCCAAGGGCGGGGTGATTGATTGTGGAAAACGCGGCTCACGCCGTGGGGTTTCGATCTGGCTCGCGATCCTGTTTGTCATGGTGGCGCTGATGGTGATTGTTGGCGGGCTGACGCGGCTGACCGATAGCGGTCTGTCGATCACTGAATGGAAGCCCGTGACAGGTGCCGTACCACCCATGGGGCCAGAGGCTTGGGGTCAGGAATTTTCCAAATACCAGAAATCGCCTGAATTTATGTTGCAAAACAAAGATATGACCCTAAACGAGTTCAAATCCATCTTTTGGTGGGAATGGGGGCATCGCCAATTAGGGCGACTGGTCGGGCTGGTCTGGGCCGTTGGGTTCCTGTTTTTGCTGGCTACAAAACGTATCCCGAGGGGCTGGCATTTGCGCCTTGTTGGCATTGGTGTTCTGGGCGGACTACAAGGCGCGGTTGGCTGGTGGATGGTGTCCTCTGGCCTAACCGGACGCATGGTTGATGTGGCGTCTTATCGGTTGGCCATCCATCTGGGACTAGCCTTTATCATTCTAGGTGTTATCGCCGGTTTCTTTTGGCAAATGCGCCGCAGCGACATTGATTTGATGCAGGCCCGCCGGTCGCGTGAGGGCGGTTTGGTCAATTTTGCAACGCTTGTCATTGTTTTGGTGTTCGCCCAAATCCTGCTCGGGGCACTGGTCGCAGGGATTGATGCAGGGCGCAGTTATCCCGAATGGCCGCTAATGAATGGTGAATTGCTGCCCTCCGAGAGCTTTGATCTGGAGCCAGTGTGGAGCAATTTTTTTGAAAATGCCGCACTGGTACAGTTTAACCACCGGATGCTGGGGTATCTGGTGTTTTTGACCGCTGGGGTTGCCTTGTGGTTTTCCAGACGTTCGCCGGTGAAATCGACCCGCAAGGCATTCGGGATGCTGATGGCGCTGGTGCTGTTGCAGGTGGCTCTGGGGATTGTGACGGTGCTGTTCTCTGCTCAGGTGCACGTTGCGATTACCCATCAGATTGTGGCTATTCTTGTCTTCACCTCCGTACTTAGGTGCCGTTTTCTCGCTTCCTTTCCTCTAACGCAGAGCTTGAGGTAATACGATGCATGCAAACGAAGCCTACTCTGCATTGATGGCCCACATGCGCGATGTTGTGGCGCTGTCCCAGGTTTCCGGCTTGCTGGGCTGGGATCAGGAAACCACCATGGCCAGTGGTTCGGCTATGCAGCGTTCTGAATGGATGCGCGCGATGGGTTCTGTTATCCATGCCAAGCGTACGGACCCCAGAATTGGTGAATGGCTTGCGGCGATTGATATGGCAGGGCTGGATGCCACAGGGCAGGGAAACCTGCGTATCATAACTCGCGAATATGAACGCCAGTCGCGGGTTCCAGCGGAATTGGCAGCAGAGATCGCGCGCGTGACATCTGCGTCACAGGGTGCTTGGGCCAAGGCCCGAGAAGCGGGGGATTTCGCCGGTTTTCAGGATACCCTTTCAGAGGTCTTGAACTTGCGCCGCCAAGAGGCAGAAGCCTTGGCGGATGGCGGCGATCTCTATGACGCGTTGCTTGGGGAATATGAGCCGGGAATGACGGCGGTTGAACTGGATGTTTTGCTTGGAAACCTCCGCAAAGGGTTGGTTGATTTACGCCTGCGTGTCGGGGAAAGCACGGTCGAAATTCCAGACCTCCAGGGCAGTTTTTCGTCAGACCAGCAAATGCTGATAGCGCGCGAACTGGCAGGTGCCTTCGGTTACGACTGGTCGCGCGGCAGGCTTGATTTGGCGGTGCATCCGTTCTCTTCGGGCAGTTTTGATGATGTACGCATCACCACGCGGGTGGCAGAAAATGATCCGTTTAACTGTGCTTATTCCACAATTCACGAGGTGGGGCATGCGGTCTACGAGCAGAATATTGACCGCAAACATGGCCTGACACCGGTGGGGAACGGGGCCAGCATGGGCGTGCATGAATCCCAGAGTCGGATTTTTGAGAACCAGATTGGGCGCAGTCGTGCCTTTACGGGCCATCTGTACAGGCGCATGGGCGCGGTCTTTGGTGATATCGGCATTGAGAGTGCCGAGCGTTTTTATCATGTGGTGAACAAGCTGCGCCGTGGTTTTATTCGGACCGAAGCAGACGAGGTGCAGTACAACTTGCATGTTCTGCTGCGCTATGATCTGGAACGTGCGTTGATTGCCGGTGATCTGGACGTGGGTGATCTGGAGGCCGCCTGGAATGAGCGATTCGCGGCCGATTTCGGCTTTGCGGTTGAGGGCGCAGCAAATGGTGTTCTGCAGGATGTGCATTGGCCGGTCGGATTGATGGGGTATTTTCCAACCTATTCGCTGGGTAACATCTATGCGGGAGAACTGTATGTCGGGTTGCGGGGGGATCTGCCGGATCTTGACGATGATCTGACACGAGGTGATGCCAGCAAAGCAGTAGCTTGGCTGGGGGAAAAAATCCACCAGCATGGCGGTATCTACCAACCGTCACAGCTTATCGAAAGGGCCGTAGGCCACGCGCCAACCGAAGAGCCGTTGCTGGCCTATCTGAACCATAAGTTTGGGGGCATCTATCAAATTTGATGCGCCAAAATAAAGGGGCGTGCATTCTGCACACCCCTTGATATATCTGATGTTCAGTTTCAATAGGTACGGATTAACCCGACCAGCTTGCCTTGTATCTTGACCTGATCATCACGGTAAACCCTTGTTTCATAGGCTGGATTAGCAGCCTCAAGCGCAATGGCGGAACCTCGTTTGCGCAAGCACTTCAAGGTAGCTTCCTGATCCTCGACGAGTGCCACGATTATGTCACCGTTATCCGCATCAGTTTGCTCATGGATTACGACGACATCGCCGTCGTTAATTCCAGCCTCAATCATCGAATCGCCCTTGACCTCAAGCGCGTAATGGCGCCCGGCATTATGCAACATGTCACCGGGCACGGTCACGTTATGGGTTGCATGCTGAATAGCCTCAATCGGGGTGCCTGCTGCAATGCGGCCCATGATGGGCAGGGCAGCAGAACCGCCACTGACAACCGGAATAGCGGATCGCGGCGGCGTTGTGGCGCTCCCCTCAATCACGCGGGGGGTAAAGCCACCGGAATTGCCGCCATCAATTGACTCCGGTAGGCGGACAATTTCCAAAGCACGCGCCCGATGTGCCAGACGCCGAATAAAACCACGTTCCTCTAGTGCCGTAATTAGGCGGTGAATGCCGGATTTGGAGCGCAGGCCCAGTGCTTCTTTCATTTCGTCAAATGAGGGGGGTATGCCCTCTTTCTTCATGCGATTGTGAATGAATTCCAGTAAATCGAGCTGTTTGCGCGTCAACATATGGTGGCTCCTGTCCCTGTATGTATTACATACGTTCCAGTTCGTTCTACAAGTGTTCATGTTTTGTGTCAAAAGAATTTTTTGAAAATGTGGAAATTGCCTGCAAAAAAGATTTAGACAGGCAACCCGGAGGGGTGAAGCCTGTGATTTTACGGTTCAGAGAGGGAAAATGGTGCTGTGAGGGAGGATTGAACTCCCGACCTCGTCATTACCAATGACGCGCTCTACCACTGAGCTACCACAGCCCAGTGCGGTGAGCGGGTTTTTAGCGAAAAATGCGACGAACGCAAGCGTTATCTGGACCCTTTTTGCAGGGTGCTATAGACAGGCGCGCATGACACAGGATAACGCAAGCGAAACGGGTGGAAAATCCCGCAAAGAACTGGCCGCCGAGGCGCGGGCAGAGCGGCTGCGCAAGCAGTTGCGGGATAATTTGCAAAAACGCAAAGCACAGGGGCGGGCGCGAAAAGCTGCCACGCCCAAGAAAGACTAGGGGCTAGAGATGGACAGTATTTTGGTGCGGGGCAATGGGCCGCTTAACGGGGTTATCCCGATTGCAGGGGCGAAAAATGCCTGCCTGACGTTGATGCCCGCGACATTGCTAAGTGACGAGCCACTGACGCTGACCAATGCGCCGCGTTTGTCGGATATTAAGACAATGGGCGTATTGCTCGAATCACTGGGGACCGAGGTGTCTAGCCTGGATGAGGGCCGCGTCATGGTTCTTTCCAGTCGCAATGCGGATAATCCGTTGGCCCACTATGATATCGTGCGCAAAATGCGGGCCTCGAATCTGGTGCTGGGGCCGTTGCTGGCGCGCCATGGCAAAGCGATTGTTTCACTGCCAGGCGGTTGCGCGATTGGGGCGCGTCCGATGGATATTCACGTCACCGCGCTAGAGGCCATGGGGGCGGTGATTGAGCTCAAAGACGGCTACCTTCATGCCAATGCCCCAAGCGGTCTAAAGGGAGCGGAAATTGATTTTCACTTTGCCTCTGTCGGAGCCACGGAAAATGTGATGATGGCCGCGACTTTGGCCAAAGGCACCACTGTGATCAACAATGCCGCGCGCGAGCCGGAGATTATTGACCTTGCCCTTTGCCTGCGTCGCATGGGCGCGCAGATTGAAGGGGATGGCACCTCAACCATTACCATTCAGGGGGTTGAACGACTGAACGGCGCAACCCATCCGGTCGTTGCAGATCGGATTGAGCTGGGCACCTATATGCTGGCCCCGGCATTCGCAGGGGGCGAGGTGGAATTGCTGGGCGGACGCCGTGATCTGGTAGCGGCTTTTTGTGATCGGTTGGAGGCCGCAGGCGTTGAAATTTCCGAAACGCCATCTGGCCTGAAAGTAGCCCATAAAACCGGACGGGTGCGCGCCGTCGATATTAAAACCGAGCCTTTCCCCGGTTTCCCAACCGATTTGCAGGCGCAGATGATGGCGCTGATGTGCACAGCAGATGGGGTTTCCAGATTGGAAGAAACCATCTTTGAAAACCGCTTTATGCATGCACCTGAATTGGTGCGCATGGGGGCGCAGATTGATGTGCAGGGTGGTACCGCCACGGTGACGGGTGTTGAGCGTCTGCGCGGTGCTCCCGTGATGGCCACTGATTTGCGGGCTTCTGTGTCGCTGATTCTGGCGGGGCTGGCGGCAGAGGGGGAAACTGTTGTGTCGCGCGTCTACCACCTTGATCGCGGCTATGAGCGGGTCGAGGAAAAACTATCGGCCTGCGGCGCCAATATCGAGAGGATTTCCGAGTGAGCCAACTGGACGCCAAATTCGAGGATGGAGCCGAGCAGCCCTTGCGCCTGCGGGCACTTGATGTCGAAGATCTGACAGTGATTTCAGCCGTGTTGCAAGATGCGGTTTTGCCGGTGACAGAACTGTCTTGGCAACCCAGCAAGCGGCGGTTTGCCCTGCTGGCGAACCGGTTTCGCTGGGAGGATAAATCGGCTGCAGAGCGTCAGAACCGCCAATTTGAGCGGGTTCAGGCCATGCTTGTGATTGATAATGTTGAGAAAATTTCCTCTAGCGGCGTTGATCTGAAGAATAAAGAGCAGGTTTTGTCACTGCTTTCCCTTGTGTTTGAATCGGGTGATGATGGCGCTGGCCGTGTTGTGTTCACGCTGGCAGGGGATGGGGCAATTGCCTGTTTGGTAGAGTGTCTGGACCTGAGCCTGACCGATGTGACCCGCCCGTACAATGCGCCCTCCAAGGCGGCCCCCGAACATGACCTTTCATAAGGCGCAGAAATGCCGATTTTCCTAAACTCCCACGATGCCGGTTTTGAGGCGCAATTCCAGACCTTTCTGGGGTCTAAACGCGAATCTGATAGTGATGTCGATCAAATCGTGGCCGGGATCATTTCCGATGTTCAATCGCGCGGTGATGCGGCGGTTCTGGATCTGACTGCCAAGTTTGATCGTCTGCAGCTAACGCCCGAAACGCTAGTGTTTTCACCCGCAGAAATGAATGCCGAGATCGCCAAAGTGCCTGCACCAGAGGCAGCGGCGTTGGAACTAGCGGCAGAGCGGATTCGCGCTTATCATGAGAGGCAACTGCCCGAGGATGCCTGGTGGCAGGATGACAGTGGCGCGTGGCTGGGCTGGCGCTGGTCAGCGGTTGAACGCGCGGGGCTGTATGTGCCCGGCGGGCTGGCGTCCTATCCGTCATCCGTGTTGATGAACGCAATCCCCGCCAGCGTGGCAGGGGTGGAAAACCTGATCATTTGCGCCCCGACACCGGATGGTAAAGTTAACCCGCTGGTATTGCTGGCGGCGCGGTTGTCGGGGGTTGAAACCGTCTATCGTATCGGCGGCGCACAGGCGATCGCCGCGATGGCTTACGGCACGCAAACCATTCATAAAGTGGATAAAATCACGGGTCCTGGCAATGCCTTTGTGGCGGCGGCCAAGCGGCGGGTCTACGGGGTGGTTGGCATCGACATGATCGCGGGCCCATCCGAAATTCTGGTGATTGCCGACAAGGACAACAACCCCGATTGGATCGCGGTTGATCTGCTGTCACAGGCCGAACACGACGAAAGCGCCCAGTCGATTCTGATTACTGATGACGCCGGTTTTGGCCAGCAGGTAGTCGCGGCGGTAGAGCACCAGTTACTCACCTTGGAGCGGCGCGAGATTGCCCGTGCTAGCTGGCATGATTTCGGGGCGGTTATTGTGGTCTCTGATTTGGACGAGGCCGCGCGCCTGTCTGATCGCATTGCGCCGGAACACCTTGAGCTTTGCGTGGCAAGTGCCGAAGAATACAGTAAAAAAATACGCCACGCAGGCGCAATATTCATTGGTGCCTGGACGCCAGAGGCGGTTGGCGATTACGTTAGCGGCCCTAACCACGTCTTACCGACAGCGCGTTCGGCGCGGTTTTCCTCCGGCCTTTCGGTGCTCGATTTCATGAAACGTACCACTTTGGCACAACTGACGCCTGATGCGTTGAACACCATCGGACCGGCGGCTGAAACTTTGGCAAAATCAGAGAGCCTGCAAGCGCATGGCCTGTCGGTACGCGTACGCCTGGATCAAATAAACAGCGGACGGAACAATGGCTGAATTATCCCACCTCACCCATATCGAACTGGATGATACCGGCTTGCCCGCCCCCAGCTCAGACATACAGCGCGAACGTAAGGTGGCGCTATTTGATCTGATGGAAGAAAATGTCTTTGGACTGCCCAACCGAGGTGACAAGGAAACACCGGAGGGTCCATATCATCTGTTCATATCTGTCAAAGATCGCCGGTTGGTGCTGGATATACGCACCGAGAACGGTTCTCCGGCAGCCGAATTCCACCTCTCTGTGTCGCCGCTCAAACAGGTGATCAAGGATTACTTCCAGATTTATGAGAGCTACGTTGACGCGGTAAAACGCCTGCCCGCTGCCCAGATTGAGGCAATCGACATGGGGCGGCGCGGTATTCACGACGAGGGTTCGCGCCAGCTGATGGAGCGTATTGAGGGCAAAATTAACACCGATCTGGCCACCGCGCGGCGTTTGTTTACGCTGGTCTGCGTATTGCACATGCGGGGCTAGGGCAGGGGATGGCCACATCTAACCCAACTTCTGTGTTGTTTTGCTGTGATCATAATTCGATCCGCTCGCCCATGGCCGAGGGCTTACTCAAACAGCATGTAGGTACGAAAATTTTTGTGCAATCTGCGGGGGTCAAGGGGGATATGGACATCGACGGCTTTACCATCGCAGTTTGCCGTGAGGTCGGGGTGGAGCTGTCACGCCATCGGGTGCGGACTTTCGACGATATGATGCAATGGGGCGATGATCTGGATAGCTATGATTTGATCGTGGCTCTCTCACCTGCTTCTCAGCGCCGCGCGCTGGAATACACACGCTTCCATGCGCTTGAGGTAGAATACTGGCCAACTATGGATCCGTCGGGATTCGGGGATGATCGCGAAGCAAAGATGGAACGGTATCGGCAACTGCGCGAGCAGTTGAGTGCGCGGATCAAGGCACGTTTCCCCCAGTAATCGGCATGTTTTCTGACCATATTCCCACAGAATCACTCCATTTCGCCACCAATCCAAGCAAATCCCAGATTCCACTTGAGTTTTTTCTTTTTGAGGCCCATGAAACACCCGCGTTTGGGGAGTCCCCCGAACAACCACAAAATTGCGGAGCAAACATGGCCAAAGAAGAACTTCTCGAATTCGATGGTGTCGTTGTCGAGCTACTGCCGAATGCGACATTTCGGGTGGAGCTGGAGAACGGCCATGAAATTATCGCCCATACGGCGGGCAAAATGCGCAAGAACCGGATCAGGGTTCTGGCTGGTGACAAGGTTCAGGTGGAAATGACACCCTACGACCTGTCCAAGGGCCGCATCAACTACCGCTATAAATAAATGCAACTGGTTCTCGGGTCTGCCAGCCCACGCCGTGCCGAGCTGCTGGCGCAGATCGGTGTTATTCCTTGCGCGGTGCGTCCTGCTGATATTGACGAGACCCCGCATAAAGACGAGCTCCCCCGTGCCTATGCCCGCCGTCTGTCGGTGGAAAAGGTGCGCGCGGTCGGCGCGGACCCAGACACGGCGGTGCTCTGTGCGGATACCGTCGTGGCCGTTGGGCGGCGCATTCTGGGCAAACCTGCGGATTGCGATCAGGCACACGCCTACCTCAAATTACTGTCTGGGCGTCGCCACCGGGTGATTACCGGAGTGGCGCTGAAGCTCGCCCAGCAGGTCTGGCAACGGGATGTGTTGACATCGGTGCAATTCAAACGCTTGTCGGAGGCGGAGATCGCCGCATACCTAGCCTGTGGCGAATGGCAGGGCAAGGCGGGCGGTTACGCCATTCAGGGCAGGGGGGCTATGTTCATTCCAGCCATTAACGGTTCTTACACCAATGTTGTCGGCTTGCCTTTGGCGGAAACGGCGGCAATGCTTACAGGGGCTGGTTTTGATGTTTTGGGGGCAATGACATGAAAAAAGGCCGTATCGTTTTTCTGGATCAGATAGAGGGGCGCGATTGTGCCGCGCTGGTGCAAGATGGTGTTTTGCACGACTTGATCATTGCACCACTAAATGACCCGCGCGCCCAGCCCGAAGCCATCTACCGTGCGAAAGTCATGCGCCCGATGAAGGGCCAGCACGGCGTAACTGTGGATCTGGGGCAAGGTCAAACCGGTTTTCTGAAACAGGCCAAAGGCCTGTCGCCCGGTCAAATGCTGCTGGTGCAGGTCGCCACCCACGCCGAGCGATCCAAATCACCCCCCGTGACGACAAAACTGCTGTTCAAGAGCCGCTATGCCATTTTGACACCTGATGCGCCCGGTCTAAATATCGCGCGCAAAATCCGGGACGATGATGAACGGGATCGCTTGATGGAAGTGGCCCATGAAGCTTTGCACGGTGCCGACAAATCGCTGGGCCTGATCCTGCGTTCTGCCTGTGAGGGGATCGACAGGGACACCCTTTTCGATGACATTTCAGACATGCGCCAACTGGCCGAGGGTGTGCTGGATGATGCTGGCGACAAGGCCGAACTGCTTTTGGTGGCACCGGTCCCTGCGACCCGCGCCTGGCGCGACTGGGGTGAACCGGAACCCGATGAGGTGGTGCAGTCAGAGGGTTCGATGGAACTGGTTGGCGTGCGCGACCTTATTGACGAACTGTATCAACCACTTGCCCCCCTTCCTGCGGGGGCTTCGATGATTATCGAGCCGACCTCGGCATTGATTGCGGTGGATGTGAACACCGGCAGTGATGCCTCACTCGGGGCAGGGCTCAAGGCCAATATAGCCACCGCTCGCGACCTGCCGCGCCAGTTGCGCCTGCGTGGGCTTGCGGGACAGATCGTGATTGATTTTGCGCCTATGCCCCGCAAGGATCGCCGCGCGCTGGAGCAAGCCCTCAGCCGCAGCCTGCGCCTAGATGGCATAGAAACCATCCTTGTGGGCTGGACACCGCTGGGCCATTTTGAGCTGCAAAGGAAACGCGAACGCATTCCGCTTTCAGAGGTGCTGCCCCAATGAGCTGCCCAATCTGCAAAAAAGACCCCGCTCCCCAATATCGCCCTTTCTGCAGCAAGCGCTGTGCCGACGTTGATCTGGCCAAATGGCTGAACGGAAGCTACGCAATTCCTGCTGCTGGCACGGATGAAGAAGACGGGGTTTCTTCAGATTTACTCCCAATGCAGCCAAAGTTGCATTAATCCAATTTTCCCCCTTGCCAGTCGCCAACCCCTATCATAGAAGGCGCGGACCCAAGGTAACAACCTTGCCCGTGCCCGGGTAGCTCAGGGGTAGAGCAGTGGACTGAAAATCCTCGTGTCGGTGGTTCAAATCCGCCCCCGGGCACCATTTAAACTAAACAATTACAATGGCTTGTGTAAAATTATCTATTTATCAGTGAGCGCGTATATTTACTTGGGTGCCGATTGGGTGTCATTTGCTCAAAATTAAGTTTGGCATTTGCCAGTAGCATTCAAGAATGCTTAGTACAGGAACGGCCCTTTGCGGACATTAAAGGTCGTCGCGGCAAAGGGCTGCTCTTGAGCCCAAAACGCTGATTGTTGCGACGGAACTGAATGCCCGAAAATGTAACAAATTTCTTCATTTCTCTGGAAATTGGGGTTCACAAACCTTCAGTCCTGCGGGTTTTGGACCGCAAGTTTGGCCTCAAGTTCCGCGATTTTGGATTGAAGTGACAATATGTGTTGATCCACCTCAGCTTGTGTAAAACGGGGGGAAATGTACTGGGGGCAATTCCAGTCAAATGCCTCGATAGAAATCAGAAAAACACGTTCCGTTCGCGCCTGATGCCTATCGTCTAACGATAGTTTTTGCAGGGTGCCCTGCTCAGAAGCATCGAGCGTGCGGACTCTGCCCAACAGCTTGAGGCGGGTTTTGTTTGGGTAATCCATGAAGAACAGCGACACGCGGTCATTCTGGCTCAGGTTTCCGGCACTCACATATTGTCGGTTGCCTCGAAAGTCAGCAAATCCCAGTGTCTTGTCGTCAATGATCTTTACAAATCCGGTCGGGCCGCCGCGATGTTGCACATATGGCCAGCCCGTTTCACTGACGGTTGCCAAGTAAAAGCTGTCGCGCGCAGCAATAAACTGGGCCTCGTTTGGCCCAAGAATATCGTTGTAATCATCACCGGTTTCCATTCGGGCGTACGATTTGCGCGACCCTTGTTCGGACTGGAAATTTTTCACAGCGTCTGTGAAGGCGAGGTCGGCGAATTTGTGTCCCATCTTGTGGGTCCTTTCAATTTGACGTTTCTACAGGCCGAGGTCGGACAATTCGGGATGGTCGGCTGGGCGGGGGCCTTGAGGCCACAGAAATTTCCGTTCATTTTCGGCAATGCGCAGATCATTGATGCTGGCGAACCGAGTTTGCATTAGCCCGTTGGCATCAAACTCCCAGTTTTCGTTTCCGAAAGAGCGACACCAAGCTCCATCACTGCCTTGCCATTCATAAGCAAAACGAACGGCAATCCGGTTGTTGGTGAAAGCCCAAAGCTCTTTGATCAGGCGGTATTGATGTTCTCGCGACCATTTTTCGGCCAGAAAACTCTGGATTTCAATGCGACCTTTGGGAAAGGCCGCGCGATTTCGCCATGTGCTGTCGATTGTGTAGGCCAGTGATACCTTCTCAGAGTCTCTGGAATTCCACGCGTCCTCAGCAAGACGAATTTTCTGGATTGCGGTTTCTTTTGTAAATGGGGGCAATGGATGGCGTGCGGGCATGTTGCTCTCCGGTATTAAGGGGCGGGCGGTGCAAGCAGCAGAACCTGCACCGAATTTGCTTATTTCGTCAAGTTTCTGGACAGGAAGGTCCGGATCGCTGCCGCAACTTCCGGGCCATGGGATTCAAGAATGAAGTGACCAGCGTCAATCAGGTGCAGTTCTGCATCAGGCAAGTCTCGCAGGTACGGTGTCGCGCCTTCGGCCGGGAAGATGTGGTCGTTCTCTCCCCAAACAATCAACGTCGGCGGCTGCAATGTCCGGAAGAATTCCTGAAAGTCGGGATACAGGTCAACATTCGTGCGGTAATCGTAAAACAGGTCCAGCTGGATTTCTTGATTACCCGGGCGATCAAGATACGCTTGGTCAAGCATCCAGGCATCGGGGCTGATGCGGCTGAGATGGGTTTCGGGCACACCGTGCGTGTACTGCCATTCTGTCGCGCCAACGTTCAGGAAGCCACGCAGGGGTTCGCGATTCTCGTCAGTTGCATCGGTCCAGTAATTCCGAAACACATCCCAAAATTCCAGCAGACCTTCTTCATATGCATTCCCGTTTTGAATGATCAGGGCTTCGATGGCGTGGGGCTCTCGCAATGCCAAGCGATACCCGACGGGTGCTCCGTAATCCATCACATACATGCTGTAGGATGTAAGTTCCAAAGTATCGGTAAAGCCGTCCATCAGGTCTGCGTATTTGGCAAAACTGTACTCAAACTCAGTTGGATCAGGCATCGAACTGCGCCCAAACCCAGGATAATCGGGCGCAATCACATGGTAGCTGTCTGCCAATTCAGGAATGAGATCACGGTACTGTTGGGACGACGTGGGAAAGCCATGCAACAACAGCAAAGTAGGCGCATCTGCATTTCCGGCTTCCCGGTAGAAAATGTCCTGCCCGTCAATGTTCACGGTGTTGTAGCGAACAGCGGTCTCGCCAGCGTCAGCGAGCGCGGCAGGGGAAGTCACAGTCTCTGCTGCAGAGGTTGTTGTTGCGTATGGCACCGACAGCGCCAAAGTGATGAGGCCGGACAACAAGGTCGGTTTGATAGTGTTTAGTTTCATATCTGAGTCCTTTGGTTTGTGCCGCTAAACAGGAAGGGTTCCTGCGGCGTCTGAACAACAGATAACGCCCATTGAAACTTGGAAGAATTCTGATATTTGTAAATTCATTATTGCAAAAAGTGGAATAAATGGATCGCGTCCTTCAAATGGAAGTTTTTGCCGCAATCAATGATAGCGGCAGTTTCGTGCAAGCGGCCGATCGGCTCCGCATGTCGCCACCTGCAGTCACACGCACAATGAATGCGTTGGAGGATCGGTTAGGTGTCCAGCTTTTGACACGTTCTACACGCCAACTGATACTCACAGACGTAGGAGCCCGTTTCTTGGTTGCAACACGTCAGCTGCTTTCAGATATTGAGGCAGCGGAAAAACTGGCGGTAGGTGAAGCTGGTGTTGCGCAGGGCCATTTGACGGTATCAGCGTCAATGACATTCAGCCGGATGATCGCTGCCCCGGTCGTTCGCGCCTTTCTTGCCTCACATCCAAGACTCTCGGTCTCCTTGATCGCTGTCGACCGGGTGACTAACCTTGTCGAAGAAGGGATTGATGTCGCAATCAGAATTGGCGACCTGCCGGATTCCAGCCTTATGGCAAAGCGCTTGGGAATGGTGCGGAGGCTTTTCGTTGCCAGTCCGAAATATTTGGATCGCAGGGGCATACCCGGCGATCCGTCCGAATTGAAACTGCATTCCATCATTGGGTTCACAGGGATCATGTCCAGTCATGAATGGCATTACAAACATGGTAAAACACGCGGCCATGTTCAGCTGCATCCCCGATTGGAAGTGAACGACGTGGCAACTGCTCTGGCTGCTGCAACAGCCGGAGAGGGGATAACAATGGCCCTATCATATATGGTCGCTGAACAAGTGCGTTCTGGCCAGCTTGTGCCACTGCTCACGGAATACATGCCACCTGCAGAGCCCATCCACCTTGTGTATCCCCAAAGCAAAATCGCCGCTCCCAAATTGCGGGCCTTTCTGGATTTTGCAACCGATCAACTGAGCGCGGCCATTGGAAAATCTGAACTTGCACTAAGTTAGTGAAACTTCATGTGGCGCATCTGGGAACGAATTTTGACATGAAGTCGATATGTTTGAAATCGGGAGTTGAAATCCTGATCTCAGACGTTCGTTTTGCCCGCTTACCAGACCTTGACGCATCCCGCAGCGAATGACTGCTCTCCGCCCATCTTGTCATTATATTTACGAGTTATCCAGCGATAACCAACCTTGCTCGTTTCTCTCCATTACTTCCTTTCACTGTCCGTCGTCAGAGTTTTTGGTTCCAGAGGCTGCGTAA
>JAHRVG010000058.1 GCA_019090795.1 Paracoccaceae bacterium
AGCACTGTGTGCCGGGATGAAAGGTCATAGAGGTTTCAAAACCCGCCGCTTTGACATGTTTCAACAATTCGGTGGCTTTGGCAGCATCGGCGCCGAACTTTTCGCCAAAATCATAGGCAGCACCTTTGACTGGCAGCTTGAGGCGGACGCAAATCTCGCAACCGCTCGGCAGGGTAGTGACCAGTTTGGCAAGCTCTCCAAAGCTGTCAACGCAATAAGACCGAATGCCAACAGCCACCGCATGGGCAATTTCTGCACGCGATCGCACCGGATTATTGTAGTGAAGTGCCGCTTTCGGGGCCGCGCTGCGCAACAGATCAATTTCCACAGGTGAGGCCACATCAAACGCTTGCACCCCCGCCGCGTTTAGATTGGTTATCACCGCTGTATCCGCATTGGCCTTGACCGCATAGCTAACCAGCCCCGGAAAGCCGCAAGCAAAGTCTTTCGCGATACCATGCAGGGCTTTTGGACAGAAGAAAGCTACCGGAGTGTCCGGCTGCCTGCTGGCCAAGAATTCACGCGGGGTCGCCCATAGGGTTTTGTCAGTTTTCATATATCCATCTGCCTTTTCCCCAGAATGGCCGGATTATGATTCATCGTGACTCGTCAAACTGGTGTAAATGTGTATATTCTTCGGCATAATGACGAAAAGTAGGGAATTATGATGGATGCCATTGATCGAAAACTGCTCGCTGCTTTGGCCGAAAATGCCCGAACCCCGGTGACCACGCTTGCCGGAGTTTTGGGGGTGGCCCGCACAACAGTACAAGCTCGCCTTGAGCGGCTGGAGAATAGCGGGGTGATTTCCGGCTATACGGTGCGCCTTGGTGTGGCAGAGGCTGAGAAGCGCATTCGCGCCACGGTGTTGTTGCAACTCGATCCCCGATCCGCGCCCGCAGTGGTGCAGCGATTGCGCAAAATTGTGCAGGTCGAACAGGCGATAACGTCTTCGGGGCGGTTTGATCTGGTGTTGCAGATTGCCGCGCGCAGTACTGCACGGCTGGATGAGGTGCTGGACGAGATTGGCGGCATCAAAGGGGTGCGCAGTTCTGAAAGCCTGATTCAGTTGAGCATCAAGATTGACCGCGGGGTTTGGTGAGGGCCTCGGGCGGAATATTTGAGGCGAACTAGAAGAAGCTTTTGGCGGGGGTTTTCCTAAGTGTTGGCTTGTGTAATAAGCGGCCAAACTCTTGAGGCGGGACGACGACTATGGCGATGGAAAAGAACTTTGATGCGGGCGCGGCAGAGGCGGCGATTTACCAGAAATGGGAAGGCACAGGCGCGTTTAAAGCTGGAGCAAATGCGCGCGCGGGGGCCGAGAGTTTTTGCATTATGATCCCGCCGCCAAATGTCACTGGCGCGCTGCATGTGGGCCATGCGTTTAACAACACTTTGCAGGATATTCTGGTGCGCTGGCACCGGATGCGCGGTGACGATACACTTTGGCAGCCGGGGCAGGATCATGCGCGGGCATTGCCACCCAGTTGCAGGTTGAAAAGATGCTGGCGACCAATCAAGAACCATCACGCGCCGAAATGGGCCGCGAGGCGTTTATTGCCAAGACTTGGGAGTGGAAAGATAAATACGGCTCTACCATTATTAACCAGTTGAAACGCCTTGGCGCGTCTTGTGATTGGTCGCGCAACGCCTTTACCATGGACGAGGTTTTTCACGACGCGGTGCTGAAGGTTTTTGTCGATCTTTATAACAAAGGCCTGATTTATCGCGGCAAGCGGTTGGTGAACTGGGATCCCCATTTTGAGACCGCGATTTCGGATTTGGAAGTCGAGAATATCGAGATTGACGGCCACATGTGGCACTTTAAGTATCCGCTCGCAGGCGGAGCGACCTATACTTATATCGAGAAGGACGAGGACGGTAATATCGTTCTGGAGGAAAAGCGCAATTACATCTCCATCGCCACCACGCGCCCTGAAACCATGCTGGGCGATGGTGCGGTTGCGGTACATCCTGATGATGCGCGCTATGCGCCGATTGTTGGCAAGCTGTGCGAAATTCCGGTTGGTCCCAAAGAACACCGCCGCCTGATCCCGATTATCACCGATGAATATCCCGACATGGATTTTGGGTCTGGTGCGGTGAAAATCACCGGTGCCCATGATCTGAACGATTATGGCGTGGCCAAGCGCAACAACATCCCGCTGTATCGCCTGATGGACACCCGCGCGGTGATGCGCGTTGACGGTATGGATTACGCTGCTGCGGCGACCCGCGCCAAGGAAATCGCAGAGGGGGCGAATTTTGCCGAGGCAGAGATCGACCAGATCAACCTGATCCCCGACGCTTACCGTGGCATGGATCGGTTCGAGGCCCGCAAAGCGGTGATCGCGGACATTGATGCTGAGGGTCTGATGATCAAGGTCGAGGACAAGAAGATCATGCAACCGTTCTGTGACCGCTCCAAGGTGGTGATGGAACCGATGCTGACCGATCAGTGGTATGTGGACGCGGCCAAGCTGGCGGTTCCGGCGCTGGAAAAGGTTAAGGACGGCACGGTTACGATTATGCCGGATAGCGGCAAGAAGGTGTATTATCACTGGATGGAAAACATCGAGCCGTGGTGTATCTCGCGGCAACTTTGGTGGGGGCACCAGATACCGGTTTGGTATGATGTTGACGGCAAAGAATACTGCGCTGGCTCAGAACTCGAAGCGATGGAAATGGCTGGCGGTAAACCCCTTACCCGCGACCCCGACGTCCTAGACACATGGTTCTCTTCCGGTCTTTGGCCAATCGGCACCCTCGGTTGGCCCGAAGACACACCGGAATACGAAAAATACTTCCCCACCTCGACCCTGATCACCGGCCAAGACATCCTGTTTTTCTGGGTGGCGCGGATGATGATGATGCAGCTGGAAGTGACAGGCGAAATCCCGTTTGACACCGTCTATCTGCATCAGTTGGTGCGCGATGAAAATGGCGTGAAAATGTCCAAGACTTTGGGCAATGTGATTGATCCCTTGGATATGATTGATGAATACGGCGCCGATGCGGTGCGCTTCACCATGACCTCAATGGCGTCAATCGGTGGTAGCCTCAAGTTGTCGATGGAGCGGGTCAAAGGTTACCGCAATTTCGGCACCAAACTGTGGAATGCCGCCCGTTTTGCCGAGATGAACGAGTGTAAACCAAGCGCTGATTTCAACCCCGCAGATGTGCAGCAAACCGTTAACAAATGGATTGTGGGTGAGACCGCGCGCGCGGGTGCATTGGTTGATAGCGCGCTGGAGCAATACCGTTTCAACGACGCGGCCAACGGCCTTTATGCCTTTGTCTGGGGCAAGGTTTGTGATTGGTATGTAGAGCTGGCCAAGCCGCTGTTTCAGGGCGAAGATGCTGCGGCCAAGGCGGAAACGCAGGCCACGATGGCTTGGGCGATTGACCAATGCCTGATCATGCTGCACCCGATTATGCCATTTATTACCGAGCAACTCTGGGGTGATATTGCGGATCGGTCAGACATGTTGGTGCACACGAATTGGCCCGTTTACGGCGCGGATTTGATTGATGCGGATGCGGACCGTGAAATGAACTGGGTGATCAGCTTGATTGAGAAAATCCGTTCCCTGCGCACCGAAATGCGGGTCAATGCGGGCGCGAAAATCCCGATGGTTCAGCTAGAGCTTGACGCCGCTGGGCAAACGGCGCTGGCCAATAACCTGACCATGATCAAACGCCTTGCGCGCATTGAGGATCTGACACAGGCAGATACCGCCCCCAAAGGTGCGATAGTACTGCCGGTGACTGGTGGATCTTTTTGCCTGCCGCTGGCTGATGTGATTGATGTGGCAGCAGAAAAGGCCCGCCTGAGCAAATCCATCGACAAGCTGACCAAAGAGGTCACGGGCATTGAGCGCAAACTGCAAAACGAGAAGTTTATCGCCAAAGCGCCCGAGGCCGTGGTTGCCGAAAACCGCGCCCGTCTGGTTTCCGCAGGTGAGGAAATGGACAAGCTGCAAGCGGCGCTTGATCGGGTGGCTGCGCTTTAGCTGTTCTGGGGGCATCCTCAATATTATCGGTTGGCGCTATTTTGCCTTGTTTAGAAAGGGAAAATAGCGTCAGGTAATCGGGAAATAAACCGCCGGAATCCGCTATGCCTATCTATACAGACCTCATAAATTCCTTGCCTGAGACCGTGCCTTTTGTTGGCCCTGAAACCGATGAACGTGCCCGTGGCCGCAGCTTTGCCGCCCGCCTCGGGGCCAATGAAAACGTCTTTGGCCCCTCGCCGTTTGCGATACAGGCAATGGCGCAGGCGGCGAATGGTGTTTGGCGCTATGGTGACCCAGAAAATTTCGATATTCGCCATGCGCTGGCAGATCATTTGCACATTGATTACAATACACTGGTCGTAGGCGAGGGGATCGACGGCCTACTTGGATATCTAACCCGTTTGCTGGTGGAACCCGGTGTGAAAGTCGTCACTTCGCTGGGGGCATACCCCACTTTCAACTATCACGTTGCAGGTTTTGGTGGCGAGATCATCACCGTGCCGTTCATAGATGACCATGAGGATCCTGTTGCCCTGATCGCCAAGGCTGCCGAGGTCGGCGCGCGTATGGTTTATATTGCCAATCCGGACAATCCGATGGGCACGGTTCACTCTGCCGATGTGATCCAGCGAATGATCGACACTGTGCCCGATGGTTGCCTGCTGGTGCTGGACGAGGCCTATCTTGAATTTGCGCCCGAAGGGACAGCGCCACCACTGGATACCGACAACCCTAATGTGATCCGAATGCGCACCTTTTCAAAGGCTTATGGCATGGCAGGGGCAAGGATTGGTTATGCTATTGGCGCGCCGGAGCTGATCAAGAACTTTGACAAAGTGCGCAACCATTTCGGGGTGAACCGGATTGCACAGGCAGGGGCGCTGGCGGCACTGAAAGACCAGCGGTATTTACATGAAGTGGTGTCCTTGGTGGCGCAGGGGCGCGCGCGAATTGGCCAGATTGCAGGCGATCAGGGGCTGGAAACCATTGCGTCCGCCACCAATTTTGTTGCGATAGATTGTGGGCAGGATGCTGGTTTTGCCAAGCAGGTTCTGACCCATCTGCAAGACAACGGTATCTTTGTGCGGATGCCCTTTGCCACGCCGCAGAACCGCTGTATTCGGGTCTCTGCGGGCAGCAAATCCGATCTTGATCTTTTGGAACTTTACCTACCCTTGGCACTGGAGGCTGCAGATGTCTGATTATCCACGTGATATGATCGGCTATGGCCAGAACCCACCCGCTGCCAACTGGCCAAACAAGGCCCGTATTGCCCTGAATTTTGTGGTTAACTATGAGGAGGGTGGTGAGAATTGCGTTCTGCATGGCGATGCTGCCTCCGAGGCCTTTTTGTCTGAGATCGTCGGCGCCGCTGCTTGGACCGGACAGCGACATATGAACATGGAATCGATCTATGAATACGGCTCTCGCAGCGGTTTCTGGCGCCTTCACCGCATGTTTACGCAGCGTGAAATGCCGGTCACGGTTTTTGGCGTGGCGATGGCGCTGGAACGCAATCCAGATGCAGTTCAGGCAATGAATACTGCCGATTGGGAGATCGCCAGCCACGGGTTGAAATGGATTGATTACAAAGATCATTCTTATGAGGCAGAGCGTGCCGATCTGAAAAAGGCCATTGCCGTTCACACCGAAGTGACGGGCGTGCGGCCTGCGGGGATTTATCAGGGGCGCACCTCGCTGAACACCCGCGATATCTGTGCTGAACTGGGCTTTGAATACAGCGCCGACGCCTATGCGGATGAGTTGCCCTATTATGAAAACGGCCAGTTGATTGTGCCCTATATGCTGGATGCCAACGACATGCGTTTTGCCACGCCGCAGGGATTTAATACCGGCGAGCAGTTCGAGACCTATTTGCGCGACAGCTTTGACGTTTTGCGCGCCGAGGGGGGGCGGATGATGTCGGTGGGCCTGCATTGCCGCCTTGTCGGTCGTCCGGGCCGCGCGGCGGCGCTGGGGCGTTTCCTTGACTATGTGCAACAATTTGAGGATGTCTGGGTCAGCACCCGCCTTGATATCGCGCGCCACTGGCGTCAAAATCACCCTGATACTTAACTCTCTGACCTTTCCCAAGCAAGGCTGCCAATAATGACGTATTCCTATGCTACCCCCATCGCTGGCCTGCCCCCGCAGGGAGAAATGGTTGGCCGCAAAGCGGTTTTTACCGATGCCTATGCGGTGATCCCGCATGAGGTGATGACTGATATTGTCACCAGCCTGTTTCCGAATTGGGAAAATACCCGTGGCTGGATAATCGCGCGCCCACTGTCAGGCTTTGCTGAAACATTCGCGCAATATATTATGGAGGTTGCGCCAAACGGGGGCAGTGATGATCCTGAGCCGGACCCACAGGCGCAGGCGGTTTTGTTTGTTGTGGCGGGGGAAATGCAGCTGACAATTGACGGTGTGCACCATGATCTGAACGCGGGAGGTTACGCCTATCTGCCGCCTTCGGCCAAGTGGAGCGTTCTCAATAAAATGGGTGAACCCGCGACATTCCATTGGATTCGCAAACGTTATGCCCGTGTGGCAGGCATTTCGGAGCCCGAAGCCTTTGTCACCAGTGATACCGAGGTCGCGCCAACTGTGATGCCTGATACCGATAAATGGTCAACCACCCGTTTTGTTGACCCCTGTGATTTGCGCCATGATATGCACGTTAACATCGTGACATTTGAGGCAGGCGGCATGATCCCGTTTCCCGAAACCCATGTGATGGAACACGGGTTGTATGTGCTGGAAGGCAAGGCCGATTACCTGCTGAATACCGATTGGGTGGCGGTTGAGGGCGGTGATTTCATGTGGCTGCGTGCCTTTTGCCCGCAGGCCTGCTGGGTTGAGGAGGGGCGGTTTCGCTATCTGTTGTATAAAGATGTGAACCGCCATGTGGAACTGGCCCTGTGATCCGCGTTGAGCCATTAACTGCCAAGGCTTTTGCCCCTTTTGGCGATGTGATCGAGGTTGATCCTTCACGCGCGTTTGACATCAACGACGGATTTACCACCCGCAACCACGCGCTGGCGCGGGTGCAATCCGGGGCAGGTGCTATTTTGTCGATATTTGAGGGGCGGGTGCGCCCGTTGTCTGTGGCAATGGTGGAATGCCATCCGCTGGGATCACAGGCCTTTGTGCCACTGAACGGGCAGGATTGGCTGGCTGTGGTGGCTGAAACGCCGGAACCTGCTGCCTGTCGTGCATTTTTATGCAAGGGGGCGCAGGGGCTGCAATACAACGCTGGTGTCTGGCATCATCCGCTGCTGGTGTTGGGGGGCGCGCAGAATTTTCTGGTGGTTGATCGCGATGGCAAAGATGACCAAGACAATCGCGCCAACCTGCGCGAGGTCTTTTTTGACCGACCGCTAGAAATTATGCTCTGAAATCACCTGCGCCGCCGCATCACACGCGCCACTGCCGTGGGGAATGCCCAAGGCCTTTAGCCCCGCATCAATGGTGCCGATTGTGCCCATCATCATCGGCACATTAAGGTGGCCCATATGGCCCACGCGAAACATTGAATCAAATTCGACACTGCCGGGATCAGCGATGCCCAAGGAAATACCCAGCGTCAACCCGGCCTTTTGCGCACACCACTGGCGCAAGGGCGTGGCTTGCGGGCCATTGGTGCGGATCAGGGTCACAGCGTGTGAGCGTTGATCGGGCGCTGCGATATTCAGGGTCATTGCCTGTTCGCCCCAAGCCTCGACCGCCGCCCACAGCGCGCGGGCAAAACGTTCATGGCGCGCCCAGGCGGCCTGAATACCCTCTTCATGTACCAGCATGTTTAAGGCTTCGCGCAAACCATACAAAAGATGCACGGGCGGGGTGCCCCCAAACAGTTGGTAATAGCGGTCAGGTTTTGAGCGCAGGTGCCAATCCCAATAGGGCGTCACCAGATCAGCGGTTTTTTGTGCCTCGGCGGCCTTTTCGTTGAAAAACAAAAAACCCAGACCGGGAGGTGTCATCAATCCCTTTTGGCAAGCCGCAACCATTACATCGACGCCCCAATTGTCCATTTCATGACGATCGCAGCCCAATGACGCGATGCAATCAACCATGAAACGCGCCGGATGCTGCGCGTCGTCAATTGCGCTACGCAAGGCTGCGATACCATTTTGTGCAGACGTGGCCGTATCTGTTTGCACCGTCATTACAGCCTTGATTTCATGGAATTTGTCGCGCTTCAAACGATCCAGAACCTGCTGGGGGTCGGCGGCCCTGCGCAAGCCAAAATCCAGCAACTCGATCTCAATGCCCAGCTCTCGCGCCATCGTCGCCCAGCCCAGCCCGAAATTTCCGGTCACCAGAACCAGCACCTTGTCGCCCTTGCTGAAACTGTTGCAAATCGCCGCTTCCCATGCGCCATGGCCGTTGGAAATATAGATCGTGGCTTTGCCTTTGGTTTGGGCGACGGTTTTGAGGTCGGGATAAAGGGTGGTGGTCATATCCACCAACTCGCCCTCATAGATATTGGGAGAGGGGCGGTGCATTGCTGCCAGAACCCGGTCAGGAATGACCGAGGGGCCGGGGATTGAAAGCTGCGGGCGACCGAAGTTTAATGTCATGGAAAAAGTCCGTATAGATGTTCCTCTTGGCCTAACGCCGATTGCTGTACGGGTCAAAACTTTTCGCACGCACGACGTTGGACATCCTGATGTGTCATGCTAGAAGAACAGGTCACTACAGGAACCCGGAAGCTGATGAACGAACCACAGGCGAAACGAATGACAGCGGGTGCTGCCTATGGGCGTCTGTGGCGCGACTGGTTGGTGCCGCATTGGGGCAAAATGCTGGTCTCGATCGTGTTGATGGCGATTGTGGCGGTATCGACGGCTGGCTATGCCAAGTTCATGGAGTGGATAATCTCTGCTTTGCAGGACAATCATTCCGGTGTGATCTGGTGGGGCCCACTGGGAATTATCCTGCTGACCTCCACCAAAGGCATTTCCAGTTATGTGCACCAGCGGGTGCAGAACCGCATGCTGTCGACCGTGCAGGCGGATATGCAAAAACTGATGTTCGAGCGGCTGGTAAACATGGATCTAGCACTTTTGCTCGCGGAATCCCCTGCCGCATTGGCGACGCGGTTTTCGGCGGATATCGAACTGATCCGCAACGCTTCAACGCAGGTTCTCAGCTCGATCCGCAGTTTGCTGACATTGATTGCCACTGTGGTGGTGATTATTTCCATCGACTGGATGATGGCGGCCACTTTAGTGATTGTGGTTATACTCGCCTTCGGGCCGATCGGCATCACTGGCGCCAAAATCCGCAAGATTTCCGACCATACCCAGAATGAAATTGCCCATATGACCGAGGCCGTGAATGAGGGCCTGAGCGGCATCCGCATGGTGCGTACTTACCAGCTTGAAGCTTGGGTGAAACGCTCGTCTGACAAAGTGTTCGAGCGCCTGCTGTCCTTGCGGATTTCGCTGGTGAAATGGCAGGCAATGATCACCCCGATGATTGAAATTCTGGCGGGGTTGTCGATTGCGATGCTGCTGTTTCTGGTGGCTTGGCGGATCCAAAGTGGGGCGATTGATCTGGCCGGTTTCATCGGGCTGATTTCAGCCCTTGGAGTTGCCACAAATCCGGCGCGCAAACTGGGCGGGGCCTATGCGTTGGCTTTGCAAGGTATGGCGGCGCTGGAGCGGGTTTACGCGCTATATGATGCGGAAAACCACATTAAAAATGGCGATTTTTCTTTTGCTGAGGGCGAGAAAGCCAAAGGCGAAATCACTTTTGAGGCGGTGGATTTTGTTTATCCGGACGGCTATCAGGCCTTGCACCAAGTGAACCTGAAAATTGAACCGGGGAAGACTTATGCTTTTGTTGGGCGCTCGGGTGCCGGAAAATCGACAATTTTCAACCTGCTGCCACGTTTGTTTGACGCCACAAACGGGCAGATCAAAATTGATGGGCTGGACGTGCGAGAGCATTCACTGGAGGCATTGCGCGAACAAATTTCCGTCGTTGGGCAGGATTCGGTTCTGCTATCAGGTACGGTGCTGGATAACATCGGTTTTGGCCGCAAGGTTGCCGACCGGGAAGCGGTGATAAAAGCGGCCAAGGCAGCCGCAGCGGATGATTTCATCACGGCACTGCCCAACGGGTATGACACGCAGATTGATCCCGCCAAAAACGCCTTTTCGGGGGGCGAGCGGCAACGCTTGTCCATTGCGCGCGCCATTTTGCGGGATGCGCCTATTTTGTTGCTGGATGAGCCGACCTCGGCGCTTGATGCGCAATCCGAGAGCACAATTCGCTCCGCGCTGGATGATCTGTCAGAGGGCCGCACAACGCTGGTAATTGCCCACCGTCTGGCGACGATTCTCGATGCTGACCAGATTGTTGTGATGGACAAGGGGCGGGTTGAGGATCAGGGAACGCATGACGAACTGCTGGCGCATGACGGCATTTATGCGGAACTGTTTAATCTGCAATTTGATCTCAGCCCCAGCAATGGCGGTCAAAGGCGGGGGCGGTCTTTCGCTGGTTCTAAACGCAAACGTGGCATGATGGAACGGATCAGCCGGTTTATTGGTTTTGGCGGCGATTCTGATAGCGCTTAGCCAGTTTATCCGGAGAACGACCCAGAAAATATTGGGCTAATAGCCCCAAATTCCGCGTACCACGCCAAAACCAGCCTTGCTGTTGGTAACGTGCGGCGCTGGTGGTTGCTGTTGCCTGCAAGGGTCGCAAGTTACCGCGCAAGGCGCGTGCAAGGGCAACGTCTTCCATCAAGGGGATATCCTGAAAACCACCGGTCTGGCCATAGGTCAGGCTGGAAATCAGCAACCCCTGATCGCCGTAGGGCAGGCCAAACAGTCTTGCCCGCAAGTTTGCCCAACCGGCCACAAATCTGGGCGCAAAACCCTCTGCGTCAAACCGCAGCTGGAAATAACCCGCCTTTCGCCCACGCGCCATATGGGCGCGTACTGCGGCTGTCCAGCCATTTGACAACACCGTATCGCTGTGCAGGAATAAAAGCCAATCCCCCTGCGCCGCCAAAGCACCGGCCGCCATCTGGCCTCCGCGCCCCTGTGGGGCGATAATCAACTGCGCCCCCACCTCTTCCGCCAGTTCGGCTATTGCATCGCTGGAACCGCCATCCGCAAGGATCAACTCGCCCAGTAACCCGTCTTCTACTGCCTCGAACACGCTGGCCAGCGTCGGGCCAAGGCTGGCGGCGCTTTCCAGCGTCGGGATAATAACAGAAAGAGGTGCGCGCATGTTGCTCTGGCCTGTGTGGGTACTCTGCGCTATTTATCCCAAGACAGAGGTTTTTCACAAGGGGCAGCTATGGCAGGTGAATGGGCAGCGGATCGCACGGTATTGCGGATTTCGGGCGCTGATGCGCGTAAGTTTTTACAGGATTTGGTGACCAATGATGTGGAAATGCCGGGATTGGTCTATGCGGCATTGCTGACGCCGCAGGGCAAATACCTGTTTGATTTCTTTTTGCAGGCTGAGGGGGACAGCTTTTTGCTGGATATCCAAAGCGCGCGCGCGGCGGCATTGGCACAGCGTCTGAATATGTATCGCCTGCGCGCAGATGTGAAGATTGAGGAGGCCGGATTGTTCGTGAACCGTGGCTTGGGCAATGCGCCGGACGGGGCCCATAGCGACCCCCGCAATCCTGCACTGGGCTGGCGTAGTTATGCGCGCGACAAGGGTGGCGCGGCGCAAATCGACTGGGCGGCAATCCGTGTAACCCATTGCATTCCTGAAACCGGAATAGAGCTACTGCCAGACAACAGTTATATTCTGGAGGCGGGTTTTGAAGCTTTGAGCGGCGTTGATTTTCGCAAAGGCTGCTATGTGGGGCAGGAGGTCACCGCGCGGATGAAGCACAAGACAGAATTGCGCAAAGGCCTGCGTGGTGTGACGGTGAAGGGCGAGGCCCCTGTCGGCAGCGAGATCAAGGTCGATGGCAAGCTTGTCGGTACCCTGTTTTCCCAATCGGGCGGCAAAGGCATTGCTTTTTTGCGGTTGGACCGGGTGCGCGAAGGGATGATGGCGGATGGGGCGGGCATTTCGCTTTAGCCAAATTGATAGCCAAACTTCGCGATGTCAGGGGCGTAGAGGCTGGCGATCAGGCTCGCGTCTTGCGGGTTGTAATAGGGTCTGTAATCCGCCGAGCGCTTGGATTGGTTTTCGCGCGGGATCAGCGGCAGCTTGATGCCCAATGCGGCCTCTAGCGGGGGCAGATCTTTGGGTAAATGCTCTAGTCTCAGGTAGAGATTGCACCGGTCGACGCCTTTTCGGTCGCAAACATAGTAAGAACTGGAGTCAGTACGACAGGCCGCGCCGGTTGTCGGGTCATTCAAAAACGGGCTGAAATCCAGCCTTTTGGCAAGCCTGACAGCCGGATGCTTGAATGCCTGTTCGCGCAGCCAGTGGTAATAGCTGACCATCCGGTCCCACGGGTTGCGCACCAGTGTGAACACAAAATACGTCTCGATCTGGGCTTGGTCCACCAACCCGTAAATATCGTTCAGGCGGGAATGCTTCCACAGGCGCCCACTGGCCTGCATGCCGTGTAGACGCTTACGCCGATTGCGCGCCTTGGGCGTGTCGCCAATCAAGATGTCGTCCTTCATAGCCTTGGTCTCCAGCGCCAGCGCCAGCGACGTCCCCCCAGTTTTTGGGATATGGACAAAGATAAATTTACGCCCGTGAGAAATAATCATGGGCGCAGTCTAAACCGCGGCCGTTCTATTGCAATCGCTGTTTGTTTCTGCGACTATTTTTGCCAAATATTCAGGGATGGAAAACATGACAAAAATGGCGGACGAGATCGGGTTGGACAAGAACAGCGCTAATTATACAGCCTTGACCCCTCTGTCACATTTAATGCGCGCGCGTGATGTTTATCCCGACTACGAGGCCCTTGTTTACGGCCCGGCCCGCCACACATGGGCGCAGATGTATGATCGCTGTACCCAGCTTGGTTCCGCGCTTAAATCCATGGGTGTTGCCCCCGGTGATGTGGTTTCGGCACTTCTGCCCAACATTCCGGCCATGGCCGAGGCACATTTTGCGGTGCCCCTGATTGGGGCTGTTCTGAATTCAATCAACATCCGGCTGGATACCGAAACTGTGGCTTATATTTTTGACCACTCCGAAGCCAAAATCGCCCTTGTGGACAGTCAGTTTATTGAATTGGCCGAGGCCGCAAAGGCCGAGGCCGATGGCCAAGGCCCGCTTATTATAGAGGTTCCGGACCTGCATGCAGGCATTCCCGTCACCGGACGCCACCCATTATATGAGGAGGTGATGGCCAGCGGTGATCCGACTATGCCCTGGCATCTGCCGGAAGACGAATGGAACAGCATCGCGCTGAATTATACCTCCGGCACCACGGGGCGACCCAAGGGCGTGGTTTACCACCACCGCGGGGCCTATCTGAACACCATGGGTACCGCGATCAGCTGGGAGCTGTCGCTGCATCCGAAATTCCTGACCATCGTGCCACTGTTTCACTGCAACGGTTGGTGCCACACGTGGCTGATGCCGGCAGTTGGTGGTACAATCATTTGTTGTCGCGATGTGACTGCTAAGGCGATTTTCGATGCAATCGAAAACGAGGGCGTCACCCATTTTGGCGGGGCGCCAATTGTGCTAAATGCGCTGGTGAATGCCAAGCCGGAGGAAAAGAAGCCGTTCTCACACCCAATCCGAGTGGTGACTGCAGGCTCGCCACCATCCCCTGCGACCATTAAGGCGACCGAGGCGTTGGGCTTTAGCGTGATGCAGGTTTACGGGCTGACGGAAACTTATGGCCCGACCACCGAATGTGTGGAACCGGCCAGTTGGAAAAACCTGCCACCTGAAGAACGATTCAAGAAAATGGCCAATGTCGGCGTGCGTTTTCCGATGATGGAGGATATCGACGTTGTGGACCGCGAAACCCGCCAACCGGTACCGCGTGACGGGGAGACCACCGGCGAAATCGTCATTCGCGGCAACTGCGTGATGAAAGGCTATTACAAGAACCCGCAGGCCACCGCTGAAGCGTTTCAGGGCGGATATTTTCGTTCCGGCGACATCGCGGTGCGCCATCCCGATGGCTATATTCAGATTACTGACCGTATGAAAGACATCATCATATCGGGGGGGGAGAATATTTCATCGGTGGAGGTCGAATCCGTGTTGATGGCCCATCCAGCCGTGAGCCTCTGTGCTGTCGTGGCCAGACCCGATGAGAAATGGGGCGAAACCCCTTGTGCGTTTATCGAGTTGATTGAGGGGCAGACCGGTGACCAAGCCGAAATTATCGCCTTTTGCCGCACGCATCTGGCAGGGTTCAAATCTCCCAAAACCGTGCTGTTTCAGGAACTGCCGAAAACCTCTACCGGTAAGATACAAAAATTTGAACTGAGGGTGATCGCCAAGGCGCTTTGAGGCTGAGTTGGCTTTTACTGTACCTATAGCCCGAGTCTCACTTTAATCTGAACTCATTCGCTCCCATTTCAGTTAGTAGAAATGGGAGCGGTGACAGATTAAATCAGAACTAATACAGTTCAGGACTTCCTTATTGGCACTGTGGTTTATTTTTGTTCTTCTTTTTGGAACAATCAATATTGCGCGATTTCTTTGGTTTCTTTTGTGGTTGCGCGCGTTTGACAGCTTTTTTCTTTTGCGGCTGTGCGCGTTTGACAGCTTTTTTCTTTTGAGGTTGCGCGCGTTTGACAGCTTTCTTCTTTTTTAATTGTTGTTGGGCGCGACCAGTTGCTTGCCCTTGCCCTTGCGCTGGTTTCTTTATCTTAGTCTTCTTACTATTTGACGGTTGTTGGGCATTCCCAGATTTTTTCTTTTTCTTACTGATATCGCGACTACCGGTTTGCGTACTCAATTTTTTGCGCAGGTTTCCAGTGTTAGAATTACGCGTCTTAGCATTGATTGCCTTGGGTTTTTTTATCTTGGTTCTCTTATTGACAGATGCTTTTTGGGCTTTGTTTTTGGCTTTGGCGGCACGCGCTTTGCGCTTCAAAATCTTTTTACGAGCAACTTTGTTTTGGCCCTTAGTCGGCTTCCATACCGAGTTGTTATTGTTTTTGTTAATGATTACATCGCCATTGTTTTTATAGATTGCGTTCGGGCGGGCATGAATTGGCCTTCCGCCCCAACCTGCGCAATTGCGACACCCCCAATATCCATTCCAACGGTGACGCTTATCGAAAATATTGTCGATTAAGATTGCTGTGGACAAAATTATTGCTGATTTAACAAACACATCGTTTGCAGGGCGGCGATAGACGACTACGGGGTCATAACTTGGAACATAGATAACATTGGGTTCAGTCGGTGTAATAACAACGACGTCGTCCTTGCTTGATACTGTCAGTTTATCATTACTTAGTAGCGCGCCGGAATTAATTGCCTGATCACGCAATCGTTGAATGGCTGACATAATATCGTCATCCTGAGCCAGCATCGCGAGGCCAACTGCTTCTGTCCATTCGATATCATCAGCCATACGTGACAATACTGTTGGAAAGCCCGTGGCCAGAACCGTAACGCTTGGATCCCAGCCCTGATCTTCAATTTCTTGTTGCCAGAATTCGGGATCATCTGACTCATATGTGGTAATGAAAATATCCGCCTGCAGAACCTCGAACGGCACTGTGGCCGCTACAAGTACCTGAATAAGTAAAGTATCGGGATAAAGCGCTATAGGAGCCACCAGATCTTCTAGCTCGGCACTGGATAACAAGGCTTCTTCGTTAATTCCCAGCTCGGTTTCAACTAATGTGTCACTGGTTTGGGCAACCGGTGAACCGGTTGCAAAGATACAAGAAAGTATGGTCACGACTAAAAATTTGCTAAACTGCATGTTGGTCTCCAAACATGGTTACAAGTGTTTATGGCTCAAATTTAATCCCTCTTCACGATTTGTTTATATACCAAAATACGAACAACAACAACTGAGCTTATTCAAAGCCGAGACTGGGGAGGTCAGCACCGTGCCAAATTAGATCTTACGTCGAGGCACAGTATGGGGTTTGCCACAATGCACACAATGCGCGCCGACATGTTCTAGCCGCCGGTCATGTACATCTTGGCGTATTTCCAGCGCGATTTGCCGACTAAGCCCCAGATTTTTGCGCAAGTCTTCTAGTGCGGTTTCTTCGGTTTCGTCGATGATGCCATCTTCTAGGGCGCGGCGCAGTTGGTTGCGCAGCGCCTCGCGGTTGCGCCGGAGTTGTGAGGTCAAGCCGCTGGTCAGAATACCGGCGGGCAGCGCAGCCATACCAATGCCCACGATGGCCACAAGCGAGCCAAAAATCTGACCCATGGGCGTGATCGGCGTTACATCGCCATACCCTACTGTCGTCAGTGTCGCCATGGCCCACCACATGGCATGGGGAATTGATCCGAATTTCTCTGGCTGCACCCTGTGCTCCACAAGATACGCCCCGCTTGCTGCAAGAATAAGCAACACCATAAGGATGAAGAATGCAGCGTAAAAAGAATGTCGTTCTTCGCGGATTACTTCCAGAATGATGGACAGCGCCGGAGAATAGCGGGTTAATTTCAACACACGCAGCAGGCGTAACACCCGCAAAAAACGCAGGTCTATGATGAAGAAAAAGGTTAAGTAGAACGGCAGAATCGCCAGCAGGTCAATCAAGGCCAGCGGCGAGACCGCGTATTTCAGACGCGGGTACTTGGCATCTGCCAGTTTGGGATCTTCAACACAGCTCCAGAGCCGCGCCAGATATTCAAGGGTGAACACGGCAACGGAAACGACCTCAATGGTGTTGAACAGGCCGACGTATTGGCTGGCTACAGAATCTACCGTTTCCAGAATGACCGATCCCACATTGATCGCAATCAACGCGATCAGCAGGTAATCTACGATCTTGCCAAGCCGGTCGGCGGTCTCGGTGTGTTCCAGTTTCTGAAACACGGTTTTGCGCAGGGAATTCTCGGTCATTCCCCATGGTTAGCGGGTATTTCAAAGATATACAAAGCATTCCACCAGTGGCTGTGAGGAAACCGTGCTACTGGTGAATTGAACTTTCTGTGTAATTAGTTTCGAATGATTGCAAACGAGGGGGCGCACGGTTAAGTCCGAGTGGAATTTGACTTCAAAGGACCGGGCCAATGAACCATGAAAGTGTGCAGGAATACTATGGCGAGGTGCTGCAATCCAGCGCTGATCTGCAAACAAATGCCTGTTGTACACCCGGCGATATGCCCGATTTTTTAAAGTCCATTTTGTCTAAAGTGCACGACGATGTGTTGGCCAAATACTATGGTTGTGGGTTGATTGCGCCAGATGCACTGGCGGGTGCGCGGATACTCGATCTGGGGTCTGGCTCTGGACGTGATGTTTATGCATTGTCCGGTCTGGTTGGGGAAAACGGCTTTGTGGTCGGGGTTGATATGACTGACGCGCAACTGGATGTGGCACGCAAGTATCAGGATTTTCACGCTGATGCTTTTGGCTACGCCAAGCCCAACACCGAATTCCACAAGGGGCTGATCGAGCATCTGGAAGACCTGCCGCTGGAGGCGGGCAGCTTTGATATCATCGTTTCCAACTGCGTTCTGAACCTTGCCACCGACAAAGAGGCCGTGCTGCGCGGGGCTTATCACCTACTGAAACCCGGTGGCGAGATGTATTTTTCCGATGTTTATGCGGATCGCCGTATCCCCGATGTGCTGCGCAACGACAAGGTGCTGTATGGTGAATGTCTTTCCGGCGCGCTCTATTGGAACGATTTTGAAAACTTTGCCAAACGCGCCGGTTTTGCTGATCCAAGATTAGTGGAAGACCGTATTCTGAGTGTCGAAAACCCGGCCTTGCAGGCCAAACTGGGGCGCATCAATTTTACCTCGGCCACCTATCGCTTGTTCAAGCTGGAGGGCCTGGAACCGGCGTGCGAGGATTACGGGCAGGCGGTGATTTACAAAGGTACGCTGCCTAATGCCCCTGATATTTTCAACCTAGATAAACACCACGGTATTGAGGCGGGCCGAGTGTTTCCGGTTTGTGGCAATACTTGGCAGATGCTGGCGGATTCGCGATTTGCCCCGCATTTTGAGTTTATTGGCAATTGGGATACCCATTTCGGCCTGTTCGCTGCCTGTGGCGGGGAAACGCCATTTGGTGAAACCCTGGCAGGGGCCGCACAGGCGGAGTTTGCCGAAACAGGAAGCGGTTGCTGTGGTTAGGGCATTGAAATCAGCCCCTACCCACGTTGGGCAGTTCGGTGTATAGCTGGTGCCAATAACAAGACCAATCCAAGGTCATCCGCAGGCAAATGACGGCACTTAAACAATATGAACGGCTCGAGGCTCTCGGGCTGTGGCGCGAATCCAGCGAGGCGCAGCTGCGCGAGGTGGTGGTGTCTTTTGGCGCGGCCTCGTTGGTTCTGTCCGACAAGAACGATATGCCGCTGGCCCATTGGTCACTGGCGGCTGTGCGGGCTTTGAATGTGGGCGACACACCTATGGTTTATGCACCAACCCATGATGCAGACGAGACGTTGGAAATCGACGACAAGTTGATGGTCGAGGCCATCGCCAAGGTGAGCAATTCCTTGAAACGTCAAAAGCCACACCCCGGAAGGCTGCGCCTGATACTGGGCGGTTTTTTTCTCGCGGCGCTGATCGGATTTGTGGTTTTTGCCTTGCCTTCGGTCTCGGCAAATTATGCGGCACGGGTGGTGCCAGAGGCCAAGCAAAACCTGATCGGTCAAAACTTGCTGGATCAAACCAACCGATTGACCGGGCATCCCTGTGACGCACCGCTTGGCACTGCTGCCCTAGGCAAAATGCGGGACTGGTTGCTGGATGAGCAGTATCAGTTGCATGTTGTGGATATGGGCGCGCGGTTTTCAACCCATTTGCCGGGCAAACACATCCTGATCAACCGCTCGCTGCTCGAAGAAAATTCCGGGCCCGAAGTGGCCGCTGGTTTCGTTTTGATGGAATTGGCATTGGCGCAGGAAACGCCGCCTATTACTGCATTGTTCAATGATATCGGTGCCCGTGGAACCCTTGGATTTTTGGCCAATGGTACCTTGCCCGATGCGGCCCTAGCCAAATTCGCGACCAAGCGGTTGTTAGGGGCGTATTCCCGCCCTGACGAGAATAGACTGCTGCTGTTGTTTGCAATTGCCGGGCTTACCTCCAGCCCGTTTGCCCATGCGCTGGACAATAGTCTGACGACAACAAAAACCTTCGTTGATCAAGATCCGGTGGCTGTGGATTACCAGCCTCGCCTAACAGATGGCGACTGGATCGCATTGCAAGCGATTTGCGCAAACTGAGTTGCTATTCTTGTAAAGCTATGAGGGCAATCCGGAAATAGTGGACAGTAGTTCAAGGGCGTTTTTGACGTTGAATTTCTGAAACAGCTTGGCGCGATAGACCTCGATTGTGCGCGGCGAGAGTGACAGGTTTTTGGCGATTTCTTTCGTTGTCATGCCTTTAGACAACAGCATTGCGACCTGTCGTTCACGGCGCGACAGTTGCACGATCGGGCGGGTGTCGGATAGATCGACAAAGCTCCAGACACATTGGGCAAATGGGTGCTCCGGATTTTGAGCTTGCCCTCTGACGCGGCACCAAAACAGTTCTCCACCCGCGCGTTTCATGATCCGCTCGTCGTTATAACGCCCATCGGTTTTCATATGGTTCCGCCCGTGACGGCCGATATCCAGAAACTCCTTGTTCGACGGATAGAGGTGCGACAGTAATTTGCCCTCCAATTCGCTGGCCATGAAGGCGAATGTTTCGCAAAAACGGGCATTGCAGCGCAGGATTATCCGCTCCTTTGTGACCGCCAACCCCACAGGGGCCATATCAAAGGCGAAGCGGTAGATGTCTTCAGGTGGCTGCTCTTCGCTGTTTTGCACAACTACGTGTTCTCCCCGATTGTTTTAGCGCCAAACATGGGAATAATTCCCAAAACAGTCAAGCCGAAGAAGATAGGCGATGCACTGGGTTTGGTTTTCAATATGGACGCATCAGGCGTTGCGAACTATTCTAGCAATCGGGAAAACGGGGAATAAAATGAATCTTGCGAATTGGCTGATAAGAACCGCGAAACAATATCCAGACTCTCCCGCACTATTCTCGGGGCAGGAATTATGCGCCGATTACGCCGAATTTGCCCGCCGTGCCGCCGCGATTGGCAGCTATTTACAAGCGGAATACGGCGTCACCAAGGGCGACCGCGTTGCCCTGTTTTTGCCCAACTGCACGCAGTATCTGGAATTGCTCTATGGCATCTGGTTTCTGGGTGCCGTGGCGGTTCCGATCAATTCCAAGCTGCACGCCAAAGAGGCTGCATGGATCATTGGTGATGCGGGCGCAATGGCTGTCTTCAGCAGCGAAGAATATCTGGCGCGATTTGGCTCGGACATGCCTGATTGTGTCACCCATACGGCAGCTGTGGATGTCGGCGGGTTTTCCCAAATTTATAAGACACCGCCGCTGTCTGCACCGGTTCCCATTCAGCTGGATGATCTGGTGTGGCTTTTCTATACCTCCGGAACCACCGGAAAACCCAAAGGTGTGATGCTCACCTCCGCCAATATCACCGCCATGGCCCTGTCCTATTTTGCCGATCTGGACGAGGTTTACCAGCAGGATGCCATTTTATACGCCGCACCCATGTCGCATGGCGCCGGGATTTATAATTTTATGCATGTGATCCGCGGCGCGCGTCATGTGGTGCCGTTGTCGGGTGGATTTGACAGCGATGAAATTCTGGATCTGGCGCGTGAATTGCAAGACGTGTCGATGTTTGCAGCACCCACCATGGTGCGCCGTTTGGTGGATTGCGCCAAGGAGCGGGGCGAGGATGGCGATGGCCTGCGAACCATTGTTTATGGTGGTGGGCCGATGTATGTAGCCGATATTGTCGAGGCAGTAGAGATCATGGGGCCGCGTTTTGTGCAAGTGATGGGGCAGGGCGAAAGCCCGATGGCGATTTCAGCACTGAACCGCGCTTATGTGTCGGATCGTAGCCACCCGAACTGGCGGGCGCGTCTTGGCAGTGTTGGTTTGGCGCAAAGCGTGGTTGCGGTGGAAATCCGTGGTGACGACGGGCAAGAATTGAATCGGGGTGAAGTTGGCGAGATTTGCGTTTCCGGTCTGCCCGTGATGCTCGGTTACTGGAAAAACGAAAAGGCCACCAGCGAGACAGTTGTCAACGGCTGGCTGAAAACCGGTGATATGGGCATGATGGATGCAGACGGGTTTATCACCTTGCATGACCGTTCAAAAGATATGGTTATCTCGGGGGGTAGCAATATTTACCCCCGTGAGGTCGAGGAGGTTCTCTTGCAACATCCCGCCGTTTCCGAGGTGTCGGTAATTGGCAAAAAAGACCCAGAATGGGGCGAAATTGTCGTGGCTTATGTGGTGGCGCAGGGTGTTGAGGCAAGCGCACTGGATGCCCATTGCCTGAACCAGATTGCCCGTTTTAAACGCCCGAAACTTTATCGCTTTGTTGATGATCTGCCCAAGAACAGCTATGGTAAAGTCCTGAAAACCGAGTTGCGCGCGCAGATCGAAAACGAGGCGTGATAGGAGCGATAAAGCCTAGAGAAATACAATCGCGGAACAGCTTGGGCTACGCCCTGCGCCGTTTCCAAAGCCCCCAAAGGATCATAACGCCGTAAGCCAGGCAGAGGCCAACCAATGATAGCCAAGTATACGTCAGGATTGCGGCACCCAGTATTGCCACGCCGACCAGCAGAAAACGTGTGTGCTCGCGCGAAATGATCAGTGCCTTGAAAGACCATGTGGGGATACGGCTGATCAACAGCCAGCCGACGAGAACCATATAAAGGCTGATCAACCCTGAGGGCAGATGCGTTTTAGCGCTAAAGGCAAAGTCCAGATACATGGGGGCCATCACCAGCAATGCCCCGGCAGGGGCGGGAACGCCGACGAAATAACCATCGTTATCGTCGTCTTGTTCCGATTTATTGGCCACATTGAACCGCGCCAGCCGCACGACACAGCAGACGGCAAAAACCATCACAGCGATCCAGCCGAACTTGGCAAGGTCTTGCAGCGCCCAGAGATACATCACCAGTGCCGGAGCCACGCCAAAATTGGCAAAATCTGCCAGCGAATCGAGCTCGGCCCCGATCAGGCTGTCACTGTTGAGGGCGCGTGCCAGCCGTCCGTCCAGACCATCCAGAACTGTTGCAAACAGGATCAGAATAACAGCGCTTTCGTATTTACCAAAGAAGGCTTGCTGGATTGCAGTTATCCCTGCGCAAATCGCGACAATCGTCACAACATTCGGCAGTAGTTGCACAAATGGTTGATCTTTGCGGGGTTTGTCCGGTGGGTTTGGCAAAATCTATCCCGTCCTTGCGTCGCGTTGGGATTCGTCAGAACTCAGGTCGGCCAGCACGGTCTCGCCTGCCACCATCGCCTGACCAACACAAACCAGCGGGTTCACCCCGTCTGGCAGATAGACATCCACCCTTGAGCCAAAGCGGATCAGGCCAAAGCGTTCGCCTGCCTGAATTTGCGTTGGGGCCGTGACAAAGCTGACGATGCGCCGTGCTACAAGGCCGGCGATCTGAGTAGCGACGATATGGCGGCCATCGGCCATTTCGATACAGATAGAATTGCGCTCATTATCAACGCTGGCCTTGTCGAGCGAAGCATTCAGGAACTTGCCGGAACGATAGGCCACTTTGGTAATATTGCCGGGTACCGGTGCGCGGTTCACATGGCAATTGAACACGTTCATAAACACGCTGACGCGGGTCAGAGGGCCGTCAGACAAACCAAGCTCTGCCGGGGGTACCGCCTTTTCGATCAGGGAAATGATCCCATCGGCCGGGCTGATGACCAGCCCTTCGCGTGTCGGGGTGGTGCGTTGGGGGTCACGAAAGAAGTAGTAGCACCAGATGGTTAATACGACGCCAACCCATCCCAAAATATTGGAGAGCCAGAACAAGAATACCGTTATGAGCGCAAAAATGGCAACAAAACGAATGCCTTCGCGGTGCATAGGTTTGATGAATGAGCTGAGCATTGTCATGGGTTTTGGGCCTTTTGCGTATGATTTTGTCACTCTTCACCGAGTAATTCCGGACTCTGGTGTGTCGTCGTTGGTATAAACAGGCTATTCTGCTAAAGGCAAGAAGAGTCGTCGAAAATTGCGCACTGGTAAGCGCCCTCGACAGGCTTGAAGGGGTGGGTGCTGGGCACTTGCAGTGAGGGGCTAAGCATGCTGGCACGGGACAACAAGATACACCGTCTTTGGACCGCATGGATATCGCTGGGCACCCAAGGGTATGACCGCCAAACGCAAAAGCGAATTATGGTGACGAATACCCTTACGTCGCTGGTTTCGATTTTCACTATTCCCTACCTGTTTCTTTACGCTTTTTATGATTTTGAAGCGTTGAAAATTCCGTTGCTCACCCTGTCGCCGCAGGTTTTTGTGTTTGCGTTGGTGCCTTTTCTACACCGTTTCGGGCCAAACGTGGGGGCATGGTATCTTGTTACCCTGTGGATATGTTTTGCCATGACCTACAATTACTATTTCGGGGTTGATTCCGGCCTGCAGTACTTGCTGCTGCCCGGAGCGACGGCGGGGATTTTGGTGTTCGGTGTTAACAATATCACTGCAACCATGGTCTCGATGATATTGGGATTTACCGGTTTTGTAATCGCGACCACTGTGTTCAAAACACCCGCGCCCTTTATCGTGGTAGACGGTACGTTTTTGCAAATCATGTATATGATTTCCCTGCCCACATCCTTTATCTTCATTTTCGGCATCGTCTATTTTGCCAACCTGCAGGCCAAAATATCGGATGATCTGTTGCAGGCCGAGTTCCAGCGCTCTGAGGCGCTGCTGTACAATGTGCTGCCGGAGTCAATTGCCAGCGAACTGAAAGACAGGCCAGGGGAAACCATTGCGCGGTTTCATGGTGCTGTTAGCATTTTGTTTGCCGATATTGTGGAATTCACCCCCAAAGCTGCTCGTCTTTCGGCGGCGCAGATTGTCGAATTGTTGAATGCACTGTTTACCGAATTTGATGATCTGACCCGCAAACACGGGTTGGAAAAGATCAAAACCATTGGTGATGCCTTTATGGCGGCGGGCGGGATGCCGGTTTCGCAGCCGGATCATGCGAAACGTATCGGGCTCCTGGCACTTGACATGATCTCTAGTGTTGAGCAGTTTTCGGGCGTTTATGGTGAAAAAATCATGCTGCGCATCGGAATTAATTCTGGTCCGGCGGTAGCAGGGGTTATTGGCAACCAAAAGCTGGTTTACGATGTCTGGGGCGACACAGTGAATACGGCGGGGCGGATGGAAACCTACTGCCTCCCGCAGCGCATTCAGGTGACTGCTGCTTTTCGAGATCTGACCAAAGACGTCTTTGCCTTTGAACATCGGGGTATCATCGACGTAAAAGGCAAAGGCAATATCGAGGTTTGGTTTTTGACGGGGCTATTGCCCGAGGGTCAGATGATCCCGGCGATAATTGCGCGCAATACATCCACGCCGTCGCCCTTGGCTGACGAGGTTTGCACCAAAACGGGATAAGCAGCCGGATGTTTGGAAATGCCAGCGATGGTTTTTTCTGTGACCTTTTCCAGCTCGTCCTTTTTGATCTTGTCGCATTTGGTCATCACAACCTGAAAAGGTACGGCAGAACGATCCAGCAGCTGCATGATTTCCTGATCCACCGACTTTGGCCCGTGGCGCGCATCAATCAACAGGAACACACGGCGTAGGGAAGGGCGTCCTGACAGGTAGTTTTTCAGCAGCCGCTGCCACTTGCCAACCACAGCGACGGGGGCATTAGCAAAGCCATAGCCCGGCACGTCGACCAGATAATGTTCCGCGCCCATAGTGAAAAAGTTGATTTCTTGCGTGCGACCCGGGGTGTTGGATGTGCGCGCCAGTGCTTTGCGCCCGGTTAGTGCATTGATTAGGCTGGATTTCCCCACGTTGGAGCGGCCAGCAAAGCACACCTCGATGCGGTCAGCAGGCGGCAGGCCATCCATGGCGACCACGCCCTTGAGAAATTCGGTATTGCCCGCGAACATCAGGCGGCCTTTTTCCAGCGCCTCGGTATCAGGGGTTTCAGCGAGCGAGAATATTCCGGACATTACAGGATTTCCACAGTGTCATTTACGTTAAAGGTACCGCCTTGTAGCACAAAAGCTTTCACTCCGAAATCACGGTGTCCCCAGCCGTTTTTCAGCGCATCCAGCGTGTTCACGTCACGCGCGCCGGTTTCGGGGTTCACGGTGGTGGCGAGGCAACGCTCAATGCGTTCGCGTATTTGCAAACGCACAGAACCGATGCGAATTTCTTTGCCCACCCAGTCGAATTCCTGCCAAGGGGTGGCGCCATTCAACCAGATATTGCCACGAAACCGCAAGGGGGACAGGGATGCGCCTGCCTGCGCCTCCAGCGCTTGCAGCGAGCTGTGCAGATTGATTGAAACAGACGGCCAGTCTGAATCGGTCAAACCCACTTCGGGTACCGAATAAATCTGTTCTGGGGCCATGCGGTTGGCGGGGGTCAGTGGTTTGCTCCAGACAATGAACGCGGCAACACTGGCAGCATCAGAGGGATCAAACGTTATTGAACCCGCGTGGGGGTGGGTTAGATCAACTGTGCCTGTAGCTTCGTTAACCTTGGCGTTGATGGCCATCAGTTCTGGTGCTTTGGCCCCGCGCGTGAAATTGCGACAACTCACCCATTCAGGCGCATCATAGTCAAGGGCGCGGCCTTCCTCGGCTACGGCCCAGATGCGATCCCACGGCATACATTTCCCCGTCGCCAACGCCACAGAGGTCAGTGCCTCCACCCCATGCGCCTTGATGGGGTGGCGGTAGATATCTGTGACGCTTAGCGTCATTCCTTGGATTTCTTCAGGCGATTAAAGCTCTTCTTGATGTTTCCAAATACGTCCGGCTTTACGCCCTGAGAGCGCATAATCAAGTATTGCTGCGTGAAGGTGATGGTGTTGTTGGCCACCCAGTAGAGCACCAAGCCCGATGCAAAACGCCCCAGCATGAACATGAACACCCATGGCATCCACGCGAAGATCATCGCTTGGGTGGCATCTGTAGGGGCAGGGTTCAGCTTTTGCTGCATCCACATGGTGACGCCCATCAGGATTGGCAGCACCCCGATTGAGAATATCGCAAGGAAGCTTTCCGGTCCGGGGGCGGCGAAAGGCAGCGCACCAAACAGGTTCAGCAGAGATGTGGGATCGGGTGCCGAAAGGTCTTTGATCCACGCAATCCACGGCGCGTGGCGCAGCTCAATCGTGACAAAGATAACCTTGTACAGCGAAAAGAAGATCGGGATTTGCAGAAGAATGGGCAAACAGCCCGCCGCCGGATTGGCCTTATTCTTCTTGTAAAGTACCATCATTTCCTTTTGTAAACGCTGACGGTCATCGCCGCATTGTTCCTTGAGCTTCTCCATTTCGGGCTGAAGTTCCTTCATGCGTGCCATGGAAACATAGGATTTATAGGCAAGCGGGAACAGCAGGGCCTTGATCACAAGCGTCAGGCCTAGGATTGACCAACCCATATTGCCAATAATCCCGTTCAGCCAATGCAGCAGGGAGAACATCGGTTTGGTGATGAAGAAGAACCAGCCCCAGTCAATGGAATCGACGAACTGTTGCACGTCTTGGCCGTCTTCATATTTTTTGATGGCTTCCCACTCCTTGGCACCGGCAAACAGCCAAGTGCTGATCTCGGTGGTTTTGCCAGCCGGAATGTCCATCGTCGGCAGGCGCATGTCTATTTGATAGGTGTCGCTGCGTGCAGAATATTTGGATACTGATTTGAACTTTTGTCCGGTGGCCGGAATCAGGGTGGTCATCCAGTATTTGTCGGTAAAGCCGATCCAGCCAGCGTTCTCAACCGCGATTTTGTCGATGTTTGCTTGCTCGGAGGGGGACAATTCCTGATCCGGCATATCGTCGTAGTCGATTTCCTGAATTTCCCCGTCAGAGGCGCGCACAACGCCCTCATGGAGAATATAAAAACCGATCACGTCTGGCTCGCCTTGGCGTGCCACAATGCCGTAAGGGGCCATGCGGATCAAGGAAGCCGTGTTGTTTTCAACCGATTGCGTCACTGTGAACATAAAGTTGCCGTCAATCGCGACCTTACGACGGAAGATCAGGCCTTTGCCGTTGTCCCATTTCAGGGTGATCGGTGTCGATTGGGTCAGCTCGGCTCCACTCTCAAGCGCCCAAGGGGTTTCTGCGCCCGGCACATCGCTAAATTCCAAGCCGCTGCTGGCAGCAGGGGACCAACCGTAAAGCGTGTAATAGGCTTGTGGGCCACCGGCGGGGGACAGCAGAACCTCTTTCTCGGAGGGATCGTTCAGGCGCACGTTGTAATCAAGCAGTTTCAGATCATCAATCCGCCCGCCTATCAGGGACAGGGAACCGGAAACACGTGCTGTTTTGATCAAGATACGATCCGTTTTGCCCAAAGCGGCATCACGCGTGTCGGCGTTGGAACCGCCAAGCGTGGGCGCGACCGCGACGGCACCCTCAGCCAATGGGGCAGATGCCACGCCATTGGGGGCAGGGGTTGCACCGTCTACAGTTTGTCCCACCGCAGGGGCCTCGGCCACTTGCGGTGCTATGTCTTCTGGCGGGAACAGCCAGAACCAGACAAGGATCACGAGAAAGCTGAGTGCAGTTGCAAGGATAAGGTTTTTATTCTGGTCGTCCATCATAGGCCCTGAATGGTATGGGAAGTCCAGACGGGTTCAATAGAAATAGGGAGGAAAGGTCAAGGGATTCTGGACGTAATCCAGAGAGATTAAAGCTGCAGTATCAAGAGTGGCGGGTTTAACTGCCGAAAAGCACCAGTTTCATGGCTTTACGGGGCTAAGCCCTCGCATTCTTATTTCACCGCATCCCCTAGCACCTGATACAGGTCCGTGGCCCTGATCCGTTCATTGCCCACAGCCAGCGCGAAAGGGCTTTCGCCCATCTCATTGATCAAAGAGGCATCCGCGCCAGCAGCGAGCAGCAGGGTGATGACCTCGGGTGTGCCGAATTTGGCAACCCCGTGCAGTGGCGTCCAGCCGTTCGCGGTGCGTGCATTCACATCTGCCCCGGCATTGATCAGCGCGGTAACGTTTTCAGGCGTCGAGGCGGCTGACAGGAAATGCAGCGGGGTGCGGTTGTACTGGTCACCGGCATCCACAACGGCTCCTGCGTCCAGCAAGGCCTTAAGTGTTTCCAGATTAGCCTTGGCCGCAAAATGCAGCGGCGACTTGCCACCAGCATCTTTGGCGTTAACATCCGCACCGCTGTCCAGCAAATCCTGAACGGTTTGCGCGGTAGCATTGGGATAAAACGCCGGATCACAGAGCAGGCCGCAATCGGCAAGAACGACGCTGGGCGTTAGGGACAGTATCAAAGCGATAGTCGCGGTAATAATATGCGTTCTCAAGGTCGGCCCTCCGGATTTTGTTCAGCAAACCACCGCTGGGTCAAAATGTCAAATTTGGGGGCACTTAGCCAAACCCTTCCAGACGATCCAGCAAGAAGGGCCGTAGCATCTCGGGCACTGTTCCATCCGCCACCAATTCTGCCATTAAACTGCCCACCGCTGGTGCAAGGGTCACGCCGCTGTGGGTCGCAATTACATACATCCCCTCAGAGCCGGGCAGGGGGCCAGCGATGCTTTTGCCGTCTTGGGGATAGGCCCGCACGCCAATCGCCAGTTTGCAATCGTCAATCAACACCGTGTCCAGCGCATCGGGCAGCAGGGTTTTGGCGCGGCGTAGCAACTCGATCCCCTGTTTGCGCAGGTTGTCCGGTGACTGGTCGTTCGTAATCAGCCCATCGACCTCGTCCGAAGCAATGCGCAGGCCGCCGTTGAAGTCGGGCAGGAAATGTACCTCGGTTTCGCCGTCCGAATGGATCAGATGGTGGATCAGATCGGGGGCAAGCGGCGGCGTTGTCAGCAACAGGCCGGGGAGCTTGTTGACGGGAAAGCGGTGAAAGCCGTCAAACCCTGTCAAACTGGCCAAAACCTCTGGCGTGTTTGGCCCTGCGGCAATCACCAGCCGCTTGGCTGCCATTTCACCCAAATCTGTTGCCAGCCCGATCACTGCACCATCCGCGTCAGCGAGGATTTCCCGTGCACTGCAGTTTTCAAAGATCTGCCCGCCCCTCTGCTTGATTTGATCGGCCAGAAATCCGATGAACCGCGCCGTGTTCACGATCTTTTCGTCAGGGGTGATAAAGGCTTCGGCGTCCTTGGCGAGTGCGATACTGGGTTCCAGAATGCGCAGAGCGTTGCGGTCAAGCCAGTGGCAAAGATAGCCGAGATCGACCAGCCGCGCCGTCTTCTTTTGCTTGGCGGCGTAATCGGCGGGGCGGGATTTGCGGGCAAATTCTAGTGCCCCTGCCGGATTGATGCCCAGTGTTTTCGCCCCGAACTGTGTGGCAAGTTCCCCGTATAACCTAACCCCCAAAGCATTTAAGCGGTGATAGGCAGCGTCCGACAGCTTGGTCGAGGCATTGGCCCAGGAGAAATTTCTGGCAGAGGTGCCAGAGCCAAGGCTTGCAGCCTCTACAAGCGCCACCTTTAGCCCCTTTTGAGTGAGGTAAAATGCATGGGCGCAGCCGATGATGCCGCCCCCGACGATGATTGCGTCAAAATTCATACGGCCTCCTCATGTTAGTCTGTTAATTTCGACCTAGCTGGTGTAATTGCGAAAAGCAATCACAAGGAATTCCTTTGGCTCCTCTTGTTTCCCTGTTCCTGAGCGGCTTCACCTCCGCCACCTTGTTGCCCGGCACCTCAGAGGCGCTGTTGCTGGCATTGCTGGCAAGCGGCGGCGATCCGGTGGTGATGGTTGTGGCGGCGAGCTGTGGGAATGTGCTCGGCTCTATCGTGAACTGGCTGCTGGGCCGATATGTCAACAGCCTCAAGCACCATCGCTGGTTTCCAGTCAACGAGGCCAGCCTGACCCGCGCCGAACGTTGGTTCAAACGCTTTGGTGTCTGGCTGTTGTTGATGTCTTGGTTGCCGGTGATCGGTGATCCGCTGACCGTTGCCGCCGGTGCCTTGCGGGTTCGGTTCTGGCGCTTTGTGCTGTTTGTGAGCGTGGGCAAATCCCTGCGCTATGGCTTTCTCGCTGCCAGTTTTGGCTGGTGGTTCAGCGGCTGATGTTGCAATCAGGCCTTAGTTTCTTTATCGGTTAGAAAAACTTTCGGGGGTCACATGGTTAAGAGAATTCTAAAACTTGTCGGCGTTTTACTGTTGGTACTTGTCGCGGTTCAGGCCATTAATACGGTGCGATATAAACCCCAAAATACGGCATCCCGCGCGGTTGATTTGCCACCCGTGGACAGCGCTGCCGTTGCCGCGCGTCTGGGTCAGGCGATCCGCTTTCAAACCATTTCCAAGGTTGCCGGGCAGACAGAACGGGGGCCTGCGTTTCAGGGTTTTATTGATTGGTTGGTCGCCACTTATCCCGCCGCTAACCGCGCGATGACGCGGGTGATGGTGGGGGAACTGACGCCAATCTACCGCTGGGAGGGGAGCGATGAAGCCCTTGAACCTATCCTGCTTACCGCCCATTACGATGTTGTTCCCGTGGCTCAAAGCGGGCTGGCGGATTGGCAGCAAAAACCGTTTTCTGGCGTGATCGCTGACGGTTTCATCTGGGGGCGCGGCGCGCTGGATGACAAAAGCGCGGTTGTGGCGATCATGGAAGCGATCGAGGCGCTGGCCACATCCGGCTTTAGCCCCAAGCGCACGATCTATATGAGCTTTGGCCATGACGAGGAAATCGGCGGCAGCAAGGGGGCTGCCAGTGCGGTTGCCTATTTCAAGGACCAAGGCATCCAGATGGCCTGGTCGCTGGATGAGGGATCAATGATCCTGAAAGATGTGATCGGGGGGCTGGATATGCCGGTGGCCAGCATCAACGTAGCGGAAAAAGGCTATCTTTCGCTCGATATCACGGCCAGTGCCGAAGGGGGGCATTCCTCCTTGCCGCCACGCGATACGGCTGTCAGCACCTTGGCCGCAGCCGTGACGCGTTTGCAATCTGCGCCTGTGCCGGGTGGGCTAACGGGCGCATCCAAGGAATTCTTTGACGCACTTGGCCCGCATTTTTCCCTGTCCAAACGGATTCTTTTCGCCAATCAGTGGTTCTATCGCCCGTTGCTGGAAATGGTTCTATCTGGCGCCCCCGCTACGGATGCGATGATGCGCACGTCCAAAGCGCCGACAATGCTGGTGGGATCGGCCAAAGATAATGTGTTGCCCCAAAAGGCTATTGCCACGGTCAATTTCCGTATCCACCCGCGTGACAGTATCGATTCAATTATCAGTCACACCCATGAAATGATTGACAACCCTGACATCGAAGTCGCAATCCGTGAAGGGTTTGGCAATGAACCAAGTGCGGTGTCCGATAAGGATGGCGCGGGGTTCAGGGCGTTGGCACAGACCTTCCGCCAGGTGTTCGGTGATTTGATCGTTGTGCCGGGCCTGACTGTGGCGGCAACGGATTCTGTGCATTATTCAAAGGTTTCTGACAACAGCTATCGCATTAACCCGTTCGTGTTTACCGGCGAAGACATCAAACGTCTGCATGGCCGCAATGAGCGGATATCGGTTGAAGCGATGGGATTGGCAGTGCAGTTTTACGGGGCGTTGATCCGCAACGGGGGCGTATAGGGCGCTGTCTAACCTATGATGTCTTTGCCAGCCCGGCAAAATCGAACAATCCCGTATCCAGTAGGTGGCTAGGCCGCGCGTTCATCAGCGCGCGGAACATCACTTGGCGACGCCCCGGAGAGTTCTTCTCCCAGCCATCCAGCATTGCCTTTACCTGCTGGCGTTGCAGCCCATCTTGAGAACCACACAGATCGCAGGGAATGATTGGATAATTCATTGCCTGAGCGAATTTCTCGCAATCAGCCTCGGCGACAAAGGCCAGCGGGCGATAGACGAACAGATCGCCCGCCTCATTCAGCAGCTTGGGCGGCATTGTCGCCAACCGCCCGCCGTGAAACAGGTTCATCATGAAGGTTTCCAGAATGTCGTCGCGGTGATGGCCCAGAACGATGGCGGAACAGCCTTCCTCTCGGGCAATGCGGTACAGATTGCCACGCCGCAGGCGGGAACACATGGCGCAATATGTCTTGGTGCTGGGCACTTTGGATTTCACAATGGAATAGGTGTCCTGATACTCGATCCGGTGCGCCACCCCCATGGATTTCAGGAATTCAGGCAGTACAGTGGCGGGGAAATTTGGCTGCCCCTGATCCAGATTGCAGGCCAAAATATCAACTGGCAACAAACCACGCCACTGCAACTCTGCCAGCACCGCCAGCAAAGTATAGCTGTCCTTGCCCCCTGACAGGCATACCAGCCAACGGGCACCGCGTTCGATCATGCCATATTCGGCAATCGCCTCCTGCGCCTGACGAATGATCCGCTTGCGCAGTTTCCGGAATTCCGTGGTGGTGGGCGCACCTTCAAAAAGGGCGTGGATTTCTGTAGGGGTATCTTTCATAATTTTGCGCTACAGGATGGTGCTGTAAATCACAAGAGCCGTGCCGTTTTTTTGCATCCAAGTCTTTGTGAGAGGCAAGCAAGTCGGCGCTAATTTCTAAGTATATCAAGGGTTTCGTCATACTCCCCTGAGATAATTTCGAAAAAACCCAGCAGGGTGTGGAAAATATTGTCGTGGGAAAACTTGCGATCTCTTTTTTCCAAAAGGGCCGCCATACCGGCATGTTCGTATGTTTCCCCCAGCCAGATAATTGCGGGCACATGCCGTTGGGCGTCCGGTGCGATCAGATTGGGCAACCCGTGCAGGTACAAACCATTTTCACCCAGAGATTCACCATGATCGCTGGCATAAAACATAGCTGTTTCAAATTCGGCGTTGTTTTGTTTCAGCAAAGCGATTGTCTTGGATAAAAAATAGTCAGTGTACAAAATTGCATTGTCATACGCGTTGTTCAATTCCTCCGCGCTGCAATCCTCAAGCTGGTTGGTTTTGCAAACAGGGGTGAATTTCTCAAACTCTGCGGGGTACCTTTTGTAATAGGCGGGGCCGTGTTGACCAAACTGGTGCAGTACAATGACGATATCGCCTTGTTTTTGCGCATCAATGTATTCCTGCAACTTTGACAGCATACCAACATCGCGGCATTCAGTATCGCAAATTGGGTTGATTTCGGAACTTTTGTAGTTCTCATATGGCACCCGAACAGCAACACCTTTTGAATCCGAATTATTGTCCAGCCACAGCACATTCGCATCACCATGTGCCAGAATATCCAGCGCATTTTCGGTGGCAAGGGCTTGGTTTTTGTTGAACTCTTCAGTCGTCAAATGAGAAAACATGCAGGGAACGGAAATGGCAGTCGAGGTGCCGCAGCTCCAGAAATTGGAGAAACTTACCAACGCTTCTTGTTTTAGCAACGGGTTGGTTTCCCTTTCGTATCCATTGAGCGAAAAATGATCCGCGCGGGCGGTTTCCCCGACCACAAAAATGATCAACTCGCGGTCTTTATCAACTTCTGGGATATGCGCGTCTTGGCCCCGGGCTTTGAATGGCAGGCTGCCCTGTTCAAGTTGGTCGGTCAGAAACTTGCCCGCCGAATACACATAGTAGTTTGGATTTGAATACAGACGGAGCGATTTATGCTCTCGCAGGAAGGAACTGTAAAAATCGCTGTAAACAAACAGCGCGGCCGCGATGCCTAGGGTGACAGCACCCACAAGTTTAATCCGCGAAAATATTTCCTGCCACCGGCTGGCGAAGGTCAACTTGGCTTTGTAGATGGCAAATGACGGCAATACACCCAAAAACAGAACATAGAGCAACAGTTTGAAGCTTAGCAGGTCAAGGGTTTCCGCAACATCGGTATTCACTGCATTCGTGATCATCGCGGAATCCAGAACCGCGTTGTAACTGTCCATGAAATAGGCAGCAAAAGCGGAAACCATAAGAAGGCCAATGATCAGGGGTTTAATTGTATGCCGGTAACAAAAGAGACTTAGGAGCAGAACGGTAACACCTGAGAAAACCAGCGCGAGTGAAATTAAAAAACCAATATTTTCAATGCTGAAAGGGTATTCTTTTATGATATTTGAAAAGAAACGGTGATTGCCAAAACTGATTAGAAAAACGGCTGTCACAAGGATCAGGTGATGGCTTTTAAGCATGTCTGTGGCTTTCGTGTGTCTGTATTACTGTCCAAGTTTACAGCCATTTAGGCGCTTTTTGGTGTGGAACTCAACTTGGCCAGCTTTGTGTAACTGCTTGCAGCCATTTACCGCCTAAGGCCGTTTCCGTTTCTTAGGTTCGGGCACATCATCAATTCCGTGTCCGCCCCAGGGATGACAACGGCCAATGCGCCTTGCTGCCAACCAACTACCTTTGAGGCCGCCATGCTTTTTCAACGCTTCCATTGCATAAGCAGAGCAGGTCGGATCATAGCGACAGGACAGGCCAACCCAAGGGCTAAACATCAGACGGTACAACCGCACAGGCAATGAAATGATGAAAGCGAGAGGGGACATTCTCATGTGTCAGCTTTTTTGTGAACTTTGTGCAAAGCGTAACGTAGGTCGTCTTGCATCTGCGTAAAGCTGCGGGTCGCGGTGACCTGCGCCTTTCCGATCAGGCAATAATCCCAACCTGCGCGGCCCAGTTCCGGCAACCCTAGGCGGGCAATTTCACGCAAACGGCGTTTGGCGCGGTTGCGGGCCACGGCGTTGCCGACTTTCTTGGAACAGGTAAAGCCGACGCGCAGGGTGGTTGAGCCGTCATCGCGTGGGCGCGCCTGTAGCAAGAAACCCTTGGTGCCCCAGCGCAGTGTGTGGTTCAGCGCCAGAAAATCGCTGCGCTTACGCAGGGTTTCGAGTTTAGAACCCGGACAAGCGAAAACCGCCGGTGGCGGATCACCGGCGCCCGTTGGGCTGCCTTGTGTCGCTTCCGGCGGTTTCATATTCTTGACCTTTCGGTCCGAAGTCTATGCAGACAGTTCCTTGCGGCCCTGAACACGACGACGGTTCAAAATCTTGCGGCCCGCTTTGGTGGCCATGCGCGAACGAAAACCGTGGCGGCGTTTGCGAACAAGGTTGCTCGGCTGGTAGGTACGTTTCATGTCGATCTCCTGAACGGGTGCCAGCTGCTCCCGAATGGATTCGCAGGCGTGTTATCTTGTTGGGGTTCTTTAGGGGCAGTTTGCTGGCAAGTCAATTCGCAAAGCGCGGGTTTTTCTCCAATTCAGCGGGCAATAGATCAAACACGACGCGGATCGGTTCAAAACCAGGTAAGACCCGTGCTACGCTTGATCCCCCACCGCCCCTATTTTTTCTGTGCAATAGCGTAATAGCCACCCGAGATTACTTTGAAACACGATTTCGAGGTAATAACAGCGGGTTCTTTCAGATTTGGAACAGGCACATTGCTTGTACACAGGGGTAACTCAACTGCTTGAAAACCCTTGCTGGTCATGCATTGGGCAACAACTTTACTCCTCAGTTGGTTGTTAGTGTCCACATCACTTGTTGTCGGAATATAAACGTATCCGACGAAAAAGCCCCCGGTAACCTTGTTTTCAATGCTGGTAGGGATAGTTCTTGCGGCACTGGCTTGACACGTAGTGAGATCTTGATTTGCTCGGTTTTGTGTAACGGATCCTTTATACCAAGCTGTCGTTGGTACGCAACCTGCAAGAAAAGCCAAACACATTGCTCCGGAAATATATCGTTTCATTAAAGGTTCCGATTTACAGTCATACGTTGTTATTGGGTGTATCTGCCATCACTAAAGGGCGAGTGTCAATCAGCGTCGATGCAATTTGTTTTGGTATTTTCATCCGTCACAATGGTGCCAAACTGAAACATAACCTCGCAACTGATCAACGCAGCGTGAGGAGGGTGGATTCTGCCCAGTGTTCTGTACCACATAACATAACAGTGCATTCACAGGACCTACGCCATGACAGATACAACCAATTCCAGCGGTTTCAGCCTACGCCGGTTTGTTCTTTTGCTGGTTATTGCCGTAGTAGCGATTGGGGGGGGCTATTTTCTGCGTGATTTTCTGAGTTTCGAGACCCTGCGCGACAATCGCGAAATGCTGATAAGTTGGCGTGATAGCAATTATACCTTGGTGGCGCTGGCCTTCATCGGAATTTATATCGTCGTAGTGGCATTTTCCCTGCCCGGTGCTGCGATCATGACGCTTTCCGGCGGTTTCCTGTTTGGCATTTTTCCCGGCGCGTTGTTTTGTGTGCTTGGGGCCAGCATCGGTGCTGTGCTGATTTTTACTGCCGCCAAAACCGGCCTTGGGGATATGCTCCATGCCAAAATGCATGCCCAAGGGGGCGGCGGTATCATGGAGCGGATGGAAAAGGGGCTGCATGAAAACGAGGTTAGCTACCTGCTGCTGATGCGCCTTGTGCCCGCTATTCCGTTCTTCATCGCCAATCTGGCACCCGCCTTTCTGGGGGTGAAGGCGCGCAACTTTACCCTGACGACATTCTTTGGAATTATGCCCGGGTCCATTGTGTATACTTCGGTTGGTGCCGGGCTGGGAGATGTGTTCGCAGCCGGTGAAACGCCGGATTTCGGCATCATTTTCCAGCCCGGAATTCTGGGGCCAATCCTTGGTCTCTGCGTGTTAGCAACCCTACCGATTATCATCAAAGCTTTTACCTCAAAGAAAGAAACCTCGCAATGAATCGCATAAAAACAGACATTTGCATTATTGGTGCTGGTTCAGGCGGGTTGTCTGTGGCCGCAGGGGCGGTGCAGATGGGCGCGGATGTGGTGCTGCTTGAGGGGCATAAAATGGGGGGGGATTGTCTGAATTACGGCTGCGTGCCCTCCAAGGCGCTGCTGGCTGCGGGCAAACATGCCCATGCCATGACCACCGGTGCGCCGTTTGGCGTCAAGCCTGTGGTGCCTCAGGTGGACTATGGCGCCGCCAAGGATCATGTGCGCCGTGTCATTGCGGGCATTGAACCCCATGACAGTGTGGAACGGTTTGAGGCGCTGGGGGTCAAGGTGATCAGCGACTATGGCAGCTTCATTTCCCCGCGAGAGGTGCAGGCAGGCAATACGGTGATCAAGGCCCGCCGCTTTGTGATTGCCACCGGTTCAGCACCGTTTGTGCCGCCGATACCTGGGCTGGAGGACGTGCGCTATTACACCAATGAGGACATCTTTGAACTGCGCGAAAAGCCCGAACATTTGATCATCATTGGGGGCGGTCCGATTGGAATGGAAATGGCGCAGGCCCATGTGAGGCTGGGTTGTAAAGTGACGGTGTTAGAGGGCTTTAAGGCGCTTGGCAAAGATGATCCGGAACTTGTTGCGATTGCGCTGGAACGTCTTCGCGGTGAAGGGATTGAAATTATCGAAGGGGCGATAGCCTCTAACATCACTCAGACTCCTGCGGGGATCAGGGTCGAGACCAAGGGCGGCCCAAATTATGAAGGCAGCCATTTGCTGATGGCGGTGGGGCGCAAACCCAATGTGGATCGGCTTAACCTACTTGTGGCAGGGATTGCGCCTGTTCGCGGCGGCATCAAGGTTGATGCGCAAATGAAAACTTCGAACAGTCGGGTTTACGCAATTGGCGATGTGGCTGCTGGGCTGCAATTCACCCATGTCGCTGGGTACCACGCGGGAGTGATCATCAAGTCGGCGCTGTTTGGCCTGCCGTCCAAGGCCAGTAATGCGCATATTCCTTGGGTGACTTATACTGACCCCGAGATTGCGCAGGTGGGCCTGACAGAAGCGCAAGCACGCGAAGCCCATGGTGACAAACTGGAAATCACCCGTTTTGAATACGCTCAAAATGATCGGGCACGGGCGGAACTGGCCACCACAGGTTTGATCAAGGTGATGATTGTCAAGGGCCGCCCTGTTGGCGCTTCTATTGTGGGGGCGCAGGCGGGCGAGTTGATACAGGTTTGGGCCTTGGTGATAGCTAACAAGTTAAAGATTGGGGCGGTGGCTGCGATGGTGGCACCTTATCCAACATTGGGGGAAATCAACAAGCGAGCCGCCGGGGCCTATTACACGCCGCGCCTGTTTGAAAACACTCTGGTGAAACGCATTGTCCGCATTGTGCAAATGATCAGGCGGTGAATAAATCGCTGACTTGTCGTGATGGATAACTACACCTAGATTAAGTTAGGGAAAATCAGGGGAACCCATGTTTCTAAACTCACTCACCGGGCGCTTTTTGTTGCTGACGATTATCTTCGTTATGCTGGCTGAAGTGCTGATCTTCGTGCCCTCGGTGGCGCGGTTTCGGGTGGATTACTTGCAAGAACGTCTTGAACGTTCGCAAATTGCTTCCCTGGCGTTGCTGGCCACGCCAAATGATATGGTGGAGCCAGAACTGGAAGCGGAACTTCTTGATAATGCCGGTGTTTTGAATATTGTGCTCAGTCGCAATGAGATGCGAGAGCTGATCCTTGCACAACCAATGCCCAAGATGGTGGATCGCAATTTTGATTTGCGTGGGGCCGGGGCGATGACCCTGATCAAGGATGCTTTTGCCACGCTGTTGGGGGACGGGGACCGGGTGATCCGGGTGATGGGCGAGCCGGTCAAAGGGGCGGGGTTGTTGATTGAGATTGCCCTCTATGAAGAACCATTGCGTGCCGCGATTGTCGATTACGGCTTGCGCATTCTGACCCTCTCGGCGGTGATCTCGATCCTGACGGCCAGCCTGTTGTTCTTCGCGGTGCGCCAGTTTGTCGTGTGTCCGATTGAACGGCTAGTCAACAACATCAAAGCCTATGAAGATTCGCCCGAGGATGGGCGGCTGGTAATCACGCCAAGGGCGGGAGTGACTGAATTGTTCGAGGCGGAAACGGCCCTGCGTTCGATGCAAACTCAGCTGACGCAATCTTTGCGCCAAAAAGAACGGATGGCGGCTTTGGGGGCGGCTGTGTCCAAGATTAGCCATGATCTGCGCAACATTCTAACCACAGCGCAATTGCTGGCGGACCGGATGGAGGTCAGCGATGATCCACGGGTGCAAAAAAGCGCGCCCAAGCTGGTAAACTCGATTTCGCGCGCAGTGAACTTGTGCGAGGCGACGTTGGGTTATGGCAAGGTTGGGGAAACCGTGCCGATGATTACTGCGTTTTCGATGAAACACCTGTTTAACGATATTGTAGAAAGTGAGCTGCTGGCGGTGGGAGATGCGCCTGTTTCTATTACCTCGCACGTTGACGGGGATGTGATGCTGGCGGCGGATCAGGAACAGATATACCGCATCATGTCCAACATAGTGCGCAATGCGCGGCAAGTGTTGGAAGCGCTCCCTGAAGGGGGACAAATTTCATTGCAAGGTCATGAGCAGGCGGATGGCTGGATTATGTCGGTGCGCGATACCGGGCCGGGCTTGCCGGTGCGGGCACAGGAAAACCTGTTCGAGGCTTTCAAAGGCAGTGTTCGCAAAGGGGGATCAGGTATTGGCTTGGCAATTTCGGCCGAACTGGTGCGCGGCCATGGCGGTAAGCTGGAGGTCGTTGAAACTGGCGCTGAAGGGACCGTGTTTCAGGTCTGGCTGCCCAAGGGGCAGGAAGAATAAAAAGTTGGTTTTGTCAAGCAAAGCCAACTCTTATACAATATTCTACGGTGAATTTGGGATACCTTAACGCACCACGCGCGAGTATTTTGATCCGCCGATAGAGGCCCCAACCAGCAGGCCTGCCTGGTTGAACACAATCGCATAAACTGCACGCGGGGCGGTGTTGTTATCAATGCCCGCCGCGCCCGAGCCGCTGTCCAGCAGGGTGTATTCCAGATCGGCGCCAAGGGTCCAGCCATCACGCTCGCGGAACCTTTGCAGATGGTCGCTATCCATAAAGAACAGCACCGACGAATACTGCTGCCCGCCTGCCTGAAGCCCGAAACTGGCCGAGAGCAGATTGTAATAATCAACCGATGCACCGCCAATCACCAGCGCGCCCTCGCCGTAAGAGCCGCCAACCCCGAACCCGGCTTTGGTAATCTTTGGCATCACCAGCATACCCGCCGCATTTGCGGCAATGTCATTGGTGAAGGGCAGTTCGGATTTCATCTGCTCAATTGCAAATTCGACATTGCTGTCAATTTTGTAACGTGCGTTGCTGGATGTGCCTCTGGCACAAGCGGCGGTCATTCCGGCGCCGACACTGAGGATGAAACCGCGACGCGTCAAAGACGGCCGACGGACCAATGGTGTATTCTGAGCCATTTTTTGCATGGGTGTGCTCCTGTGAAATCTGCTCTGTCGGTCTGTAGCCGAACTTTTACGAAGTTTAGGGGGTTTTCCCGTGATTGTCATCCGTTCAATTTTGTACCGGGTTAGGATCGGCGGAAATCCGGTTTTGTACTGGCAGAGAGGTATGTTTGCAGGTAAGGCGGAATACGCAATATGGATAACCGACATGGCTGACACACCTTATATAATTCTGACAATGAAATGGGGCACTCTTTACGGGGCGGATTATGTCAACGTGCTGTATAACGCCTTTGGTAAGTATCTGGATCACCCATTCCGTTTTATCTGTATGACGGATGATGCCAGCGGCATTGTTGACGGGGTGGAAATCCTGCCCATTCCAGAGATGGATTTGGGCGCTGGCCATTTTGCTTTTGGCGGCTGGCCAAAGCTGTCGGTGTTTAAGGCGGACTTGTTTGGCCTCAAGGGGCGCGCGCTGTTTGTGGATCTTGACACGGTGATTGTGGGGGACATGAAGCCGATGCTGGAGACCGTTGGCGGGGTGGTTTTGATACGCGAGTGGAAACGGTTCGTAGATCACTTTCGCCCGCGTCGGGTTAACGGCATGACCTCAATCTTTGCTTTTACTTTGGGAGAGCAGACGCAGATTTACGACAAGTTTATGGAAAATCCGGCTTTTGCCTTTGATAATTATCGCTCCGAGCAGCGTTGGGTGACGGATTATGCCACGGATATGCAGTTTTGGGGGGCAAAACAGGTGGTCAGCTTTAAGCGTGATCTGTTGGCACCGCCTTTGCTGAACCGGTTTATCGCACCGAAGTCACCTGATCCGGAAACCGCTGTGGTTGTCTTTCACGGTGTGCCGCGCCCGATTGATGTTGTGCCGGACAACAACAAGCCTTGGGGTAAGTGGTCGCGCTGGGGCAGCGGCCCAGTGAAATTTGTGCGTGATTTCTGGATTGAGAATGGCGGAAGTGATCCGACTTAAGAGTTTCATGCCCCTTTATGCAGGATCAAAAGGATAAGTAGTCAAGCTTTCAAGGTTGTCCGAGGAGGGCAGTATGGGGTGTCTTCTCGAAATCTGCAGTGCATGCAAAATCACTTGAAGGCTATTCCGTTTGCGGTGAATATGTAGCGCAACTGTCGTTTTGGAGCCGCCATGCAGCCCAGTTTTCATGAAATCTGCCAGTCCAGCCTGCCGATCATGCCATGGTTGGAGATTAAAACCAGCCGGATGCCAGGGGTTAACCCGTTAGAGTGGCAGGACTGGCTGATCCGCGACGATGCTTTTGGCGCGCAGATGGCGTATCGCGATCATTTGCTGGCCATGCGGCGGGAGGCGGTGTTTGATTGCAACCCGCTGGCAGATGCAGCGAGTGCCGAGTTGTTGGCATTGATTTTGCAACAGATTGCGCTTGATCCGGAATATCACGTCGAGGCGAACAAGGTGCTGCGCCCGGACGGGGTGATGGTTGATCTGAACTCGGATCATCCATTGGTGATTGCGGGGCGCTTGGCGCAGGATGACCAGTGTATCCTGTTATCGCAAGACGGCGGGCAAGTACTGCGCGGTGCTGTTTTGTGTTTTCCTGCAAGCTGGACGCTGGCCGAAAAAATGAACCGTGACATGTTTGCGATCCACCAGCCGGTTTCAAGTTACAGCGATGAAATGGCCAAGCGGGTGGGGCGAATGTTTGAGCGTATTCAGCCAGAACGCCCGTTGTGGCGGGGCAATAACCTGATTTATACCAACCCTGACCTGTTTCAGCCAAGGGGCACAGATCAAAGGCGTCCAGTGGACGGGGAACAGAAATGGGTGCGGGTGGAACGTCAGGCTTTGGTCCGCTTGCCTGTCAGTAAGGCGCTTTGTTTTGGCATTCACAGCTTTGTGGTGCCATTGGAAACCCTGACAGTTGACCAAAGGGAAACACTGGAAGCCTCTGTCGGGGCATGAAAGTCAACTCACCCTAGCTCACCATCGAAAAACGTGCATCCTCGTTGATGTACTCGTCAAATTCCAGAGCAATCAAGCGAGCCAGCGCGCGTTTGTGTTTGCGGATGGAGAAGCCTGTGCCAGAAAAATCCAGCGCTTCTGCGAATTTTTTACGTACTTCCAGTAAGGGCTGCGTCAGTTGAGCGATTTGATCGCCAAATTCATTTTGTAAGACGTCGGTATCCAAGGCGAAATCACACATCACCAGCTCAATTGCGCGGGCGCGCAGCTTGTCTTGCAGGCTCATTTCCACACCGCGCTGAGTGGCAAAATTACCCGAGCCGATCATCCGCAGATATTGCGATGATTTGGGGGCGTTTTGGGCGTAACCGCCAGGCAGTTTGGAAATTGCGCTGGCCCCGAGCCCAATTAATGTGTCGCATTGATCAGTGGTGTAACCTTGGAAATTGCGCCGCAAACCACCGCTGTTGCAGGCCTCTGACAGGCTATCGCTATCCTTGGCAAAATGGTCGATGCCGATCGGGACCATGTCATATTCCCCGAGTAAACGTGACATTTGTGCAAATAAACTGCGCCTAGTCGGGCCGCCGGGAAGGGCTTCTTCGTCGATAAGTTGTTGGCGTTTGGCCATCCAAGGCACGTGGGCATAGCCGTAAAGAGCGATGCGGTCAGGGCCTAGTTCGCCGACATGAGCGACTGTATTCTGGACGCTTTCAGCGGTTTGAAACGGCAGACCGTAGAGGATATCCATGTTCAGAGAGCCGATTCCGGCGTCGCGCAGCATCGCCACACAGTCGCGGGTTTGCTCTACACTTTGCATCCGGCCAATGGCCTTTTGTACCTTCGGCGCAAAATCCTGCACTCCGATGCTGGCGCGGGTCATACCTCCAGCGCGCAGTGCTGTGATCTTGTCCTTATCAACCAATGTGGGGTCGATCTCGACGGAATATTCAAAGTCATCTGCCGGAGTGAGGTTCTCAAAAATCGTTTTATTTAAGTCATTTATCATTTCCGGCGTCAGGATTGTCGGGGTGCCGCCGCCCCAATGCAACCGTGCCATTTTCAGGCCGTCAGGCAAGGCCTTTCCAAGCATCCGGATTTCACTTTTCAGGGTTTCCAGATAAATTTGCACCGGCCGCGCAGTGCGGGTGCCTTGGGTGCGACAGGCGCAGAACCAACATAGCCGCTCGCAAAACGGGATGTGGATATAAATTGAAATCGGGGTATCTACCGGCAACTGCTCAATCTGGTTGGTAAAAAAATTCTGGCCTACCTGCGTCGTGAACTGCGCTGCAGTCGGATAGCTGGTGTATCTCGGGGCGCGGCTGGTATAAACACCCATGCGCGATAAAAGTTCTGAATTGTCCATGCGGATTGTTTTGACGCAGAAAGCAATTTGCCACTTTGATCTGGGTCAAAGATTAAATATATTGCCTGTATGTACCAGACCGTTAAACCGAAAATTGATTCCGTCCAGAGCGATTGCGGCGTTTGCCCAATCAAGCGGCGCGCTGTTTGTGCTTATTGCGAGGCTCAAGACCTCGCCGAGCTGGAGAAGATCAAATCCTACAAAACCTATGCCCCCGGCGAGATGATTATCTGGACCGGAGATGACATGCGCTTTGTCGGCTCGATCGTTTCCGGCGTAGCCTCTTTGTCACAAACGATGGAGGATGGCCGCCGCCAAATGGTGGGGCTGTTGTTACCCAGTGATTTTGTCGGCCGACCGGGTCGCGCCAAGGCAGTATTTGATGTTGAGGCAGCGACAGAAGTGACGATTTGCCGGTTCGACCGCAAACCGTTTGAGAAATTGCTGGTGAAATTACCGCATTTGAGCGGTCGTATGCTGGAAATGTCACTGGATGAGCTGGACGCGGCGCGGGAATGGATGCTGGTTCTAGGGCGTAAGAACGCACGCGAGAAAATTGCCAGTCTGCTGTCTATTATTGCACGGCGTGAAGGAGAGTTGCACAAAAAACCCCTGCTCGATGGGGCTGAGTTTGATATCAAGCTGACCCGCGAGGCAATGGCGGATTATCTGGGGCTGACTTTGGAAACAGTAAGCCGCCAAATCAATGCGCTGAAAAAGGACGGGGTGATCTCGTTGCAGGGCAAGCGCCATGTCAAGATATGCGATTGTGCGCGCTTGATGATGGAAACGGGCGACGATGATGACGGTGGTATGGTGATCTAGAGGCTTGCAAAAAGGAGGCGCTGCGCGCCATTCCTATGAGCACTGCGTGCAATGGGCGCGGTGTCGCCGTGTCAGCTCTTTCTTTTGGCCTTGCGACAAGTTTCCACAATTGGGCGCAAAGCCTTGCCCGATCCGCGCAGAGGCAGGCGTTCAGTGGTTCCGGTGGCCAATAGGCTAATGTCGGCGTAACTGCCTGCGATCAGCCGCAAGAAAAGCGGGGACAGGGGTTCAGGCTCAAAGAATTGCCAATCAGAATTATCGCCATAATAGGCGACGCTGGTATAACCGAATGATTTGAAATCGAAAAAGACCATATCGCGAGGCATATCGTCTGGTTCTTCCAGCAGTAACGCAGTTGCATTTACCAGCGGAATGCTGGCAAATAGGTTTTCAGAAATTTCCCCCTGCGTTTCAAGAACTTGCTCTTGGCTGCCGCTGACAAGTACGGCGGGGTGATCATAAGAGAAACCGGGGCGATAGGTGATCGCCATGCGTTTCTCGTCGGCAAGGCATTCAATCCGTAAAGACAGCCAGACCCGCTCTTCTTCTTTGCAAAATAACAAGGCGGTGCCGGTGCTACCAAGGGATTCGTTGGCTGGAATATACTCCCACAGATCACATTGGGCCCGACGGTTGATAACATCGGCTTGCGCCGCTGTTGCGCCAACTAGAGCGGTGAAGAATACAAGAACAGAAAATTTCATATGCCAAAAGCCTGTTGTTTGGGTTTTGAGTGAAACTACTGAAAAAACAGGCGCTGGGAAGGTTGAATTGAGGTATTTTTCCACGAAACCATCGGGATGCTCCAAATTATTGCAGGATTGTCACTGTTGACGCAGATTTTGCGTTTCAAAGCGGGGTTGAGGGGAGTTGTCAGCTAAATTGGCATGTCTGGGTTAGGGGGTAAAAATACCTCTCGCCAATCTGGTGTTGGACTGCTAGAAGGCGCTCGGATCAAAACTTGGCTTAGGCCTTGATGATTCAAGCGGGTGTGGCGGAACTGGTAGACGCACCAGATTTAGGTTCTGGCGCCGTGAGGCGTGGGGGTTCGAGTCCCTTCACCCGCACCATTTTTAAGTTAAAGTATACAGAAAACAAATGGTTACAGATTGTAGGGTATTTATTCCCCATATATTCCCCGATTTCTGTGGAGTGCTCTGAAACAAATGCCATTAATTTGCATTCTCCTGAATTATTATTGGTCAACAATATCAAGCCTTCCATCCAAACAGATTTCCTGAATGCGAATTCTTTTCCGTCATTACGGAAAGGGTGGCTTGGGATGGTACGGCAAGCTTTCCAAACAAAAAGACGCCTAGCGAGTTAATGCGCAAAGCTGGCAACTGTTAAAACTAGGCTTGCCGAGATATACTACGGCTAATTCGCAAGACGTGCGACCTGACAAGCCATGACATTCAAAGGTAAAAATGAACAAACTGATATTAGCATTTATCGTGGCATCTGCACTTTCACCTCTCTCAGCAAGTGCGCAATCAATTGGTGATGGTATGCGAGCATACGTTGAAGGTGACTTTGCCGTTGCGCTCCAAAACTTGTTGCCGCTAGCCGATCAGGGGGAGGTTGTAGCTCAGTTCAGCATTGGTCTTATGTATGCTAAAGGTGAAGGCGTGCCTAAAGATAATAGCAAGGCCGTTAGCTGGTTTCGTAAAGCCGCAAATCAAGGGAATGTTGCTGCACAGTACAATCTTGGTTTAATGTACGATTTAGGTGTTGGCGTTGCCGAAGATGTTAGCAAGGCCGTTAACTGGTATCACAAAGCCGCCGAACAAGGATATGCAAAAGCTCAGTTCATGCTTGGTTATAAGTACGGCCTTAGCATAGGTGTTCCAGAAGACGATGGCAAAGCCTTTAGTTGGTACTACAAAGCCGCAAATCAGGGGTATGTTGCTGCACAGTACAATCTTGGTAGGGTGTATGGTTCTGGTGAAGGCGTGCCAAAAGATGATGGCAAGGCCGTTAGCTGGTTCCGTAAAGCCGCAAATCAGGGGCATGTTGGTGCACAGCGTAAACTTGGATTAATGTATTCTAGCGGTGAAGGTGTTCTTCAGAGTAATCTTATAGCACATATGTGGCTTAACATAGCTAGTGCAAACGGTAGTAAAAATGCACGGCGCGCTCGCGACACAATGGTAAAAAATATGACCCCAGTTGACATTTCGCAAGCACAAAAAAACGTGGCTATTTGTGTAGAAAGCGGGTATTCTAACTGCGAGTAATCGTCTAACAGCCATTTTTAATGCATAAACAGCCACACAAATAGGCCCCTAAAGTGGATACCTGCCAGCCCAGCGCCGCCGCGCGGATCGCCAAGGCATTGCCTGCTTCTTTTCCAGCTCGGTTGCGATTATCAGCTTGCCCGCCGTAGAAGGCAGGTCCAGGGTCTTTGTTCCGCCTGTGGAAAGAGCGGCCCAAACGCACGGGGACTTTGCTGTTAACAGCTGCACAAGACTTAGGCCCGTTTCTATCCCCTCATACACCACAAGCGGCCCAGCACTTTCTGACAGCCTTACAGCACCGCCTGAGCAGGGCCCCAACATCATCTTGGAATCTTTGGGCAGACGGTTGCCTCGTTTATCAAAGAACGTCCTGTGAATGCCACCGCTAGAAACGCTGGCTATCATGGCGCAGCCCCATTTCGTGCTGGGAATATGCAGTATGTCTGGCAAGAATCTTAATGTAGGTGGCTAATCACAGGTGATACCACGGCCCCGTAAGTACATCTCTGCCTTGGTGCCAATGATTGGCTTTGAGACATCCCACAAAGATGCAGCCTGTTCCCGTTTTTTGGCTGCGTAATCTGCCTGTTTTCGGTCTGTTTCGCGCTGGGCAGACAGGTCAGATTTCGAGCATTCCAAAGGCAGGTTACCGCATGACCTGAAGAAGAAAGGGCTTTGGTCGCCTGACGGTGGGGCTCTTTTCTATCCATTGGATATTCCAATGGCAGGCGGGAATCCGTTG
>JAHRVG010000059.1 GCA_019090795.1 Paracoccaceae bacterium
GAGTTCGTCGGCAGCGTCAGATGTGTATAAGAGACAGCCCCGCCCCTGTCCCCGCGCGAGGAAATCGCCAAAATCAAACAGGAAAACCTGACTGGCCGCCAATTGCGCATTGCCCGGCGTTTGGCGCAAAAGAATAGTTTGCAAGCCACCTCAGACCTTGATGCAGTGCGCCTGCTGCGAAATCGTGGTATTGATCCGTTCAATCGCGGTGAATTGATGGAAGTTGGCGGCGCACGGGACAATCAGCCCGTGGCCTTGCCCGCAACCGTGCGGCAAAACAAAGGCCCGGTCGGCAAACCCATAAAACAACCCCAGATCATCGACGACGACACGCGCGAACGTGAAGTGCGAAAAATTCAGCGCGGGCTGGTAAAACGCCGCCGCAAACGCTTGGCGGTGCTGATGGTCAAGCTGGCATGCTATGTGATGCTACCCAGCCTGATTGCCGGCTATTATTACTATCGCGTCGCTACACCGATGTATGCGACCTATACCGAGTTTGTTATCCAGCAAGCCGAAGCCCCCGGCGCAACCGGTGGCTTTTTCTCAGGCTCGCCCTTTGCCACCGCGACGGATTCGATTACCGTTCAGGGCTATCTGACCTCGCGCGATGCCATGTTGCGTTTGGACAAAGACCCCGGTTTTCGCACCATGTTCCAAAATGAGGAAGTAGACGTTTTGCAACGGTTGGCGAAGGATGCCAGCAACGAGGAAGCCTACGCGCTTTACAAGAAAAAGGTTGTGATCGGATTTGACCCCACCGAGGGTGTGGTCAAAATGGAAGTGATCACGCCTTCCCCTGCCAGTTCTCTGGATCTATCCCGCACCCTGATTGCCTATGCCGAGGAACGGGTTGACCAGCAAACCAAGCGCCTGCGCGAAGACACCATGAAGGGTGCCCAAGCCGGTTATGACGACGCGGAGGCAAAACTGACAATCGCACAAGACAATGTCGCGAACCTTCAGCGCAAGTTGAATACCTTTGATCCAACGGCGACGTTCTCTTTGCTGCAAAGCCAGATTGGCGAATTGGAAACCCTTATTCTGGAAAAAGAACTGGAACGGGCCGAGCTGACCGCCAACACACGCCCAAACCCCACTAAATTGCGGGTGCTGGATCAAAAGCTCGCGGTTCTGAACCGTAAACTGAACGAAAAGCAGTCGCGTGTAATCGAGGGAACGGATGGTCAAACTTCTATAGTAGAGGTTAACGCTTCGCTAACCCGCGCCCAGACGAATCTGGCTCTGCGACAGGAATTACTGGCCCAAAGCCTGCTTAGCCTGGAAGCCGCGCGGGTAGAAGCGGGACGCCAAACCCGATATCTGTCAATGGGGGTGGAACCTGTCCAGACCGATCAGGCGGCATATCCCCGCGCGTTTGAAAACACCCTGTTATCCATCATTGTTTTCGCCGGTCTTTATCTGATAATGTCCCTGACAATATCCATCCTGCGCGAACAGGTAACAACCTGAGGTAAAATGAAAAACTTCGATATTGGAAACGTAACGGTTGGCAATGATTTGCCGCTGGTGGTGATTGCTGGCCCCTGCCAACTGGAAAGCGCAGAACATGCCCTGATGATAGCCCACCAGATGCAACAGGTCTGCGATGACGCAGGCGCGGGGTTTATTTTCAAAGGCTCGTTCGACAAGGCAAACCGCACTTCGCTTTCGGGCAAACGTGGCCTTGGCCAAGAGGCTGGGCTGCAAGTGATGGCAGACGTGAAATCTGCTGTTGGCTGCCCCGTCTTGACAGATGTGCACCTGCCCGATCAATGCGCCGCTGTGGCCGAGGTCGTGGACGTGCTGCAAATCCCCGCCTTCCTGTGCCGCCAAACCGATCTATTGATTGCAGCCTCTGAAACTGGCGCGGCGATCAATGCCAAAAAGGGGCAATTCCTGTCGCCATGGGAAATGCCCAACGTATTGGACAAGCTGACATCAACCGGAAATGAGCGTATCATGCTGTGCGAACGCGGCACAAGTTTTGGCTATAACACCCTTGTAGCCGACATGCGTTCCTTGCCGCAAATGGCCCGTACCGGTCATCCGGTGGTGATGGATGCCACCCATTCCGTACAACAACCCGGTGGTCAGGGCGGCTCCTCTGGTGGGCAACGCGAATTCGCACCGGTTATGGCACGCGCAGCTGTGGCACTTGGCGTTGCTGCCGTATTCATCGAGACCCACGAGGCACCCGATAGCGCGCCCTCGGATGGGCCAAATATGATCGAGCTGGACCGGATGAACGGTATCATCAAAAGTCTAATGTCCTTTGACAAGCTGGCAAAACAAGATCCCCTATTCCCCTAAGCGGGCACATTTCCGGAGAAATACCTTGACTAAACCCCATTACAAAGTATCGCAAAACACTTGGGAATTCCTGTTGGAACCAATGATTGCACCCACCGGCTTTCGCGAATATGACGCCCGCTGGAAATACCCCGACGACATCAACCTGCCCGGCATTACCGCGCTTGGCATGGGGCTGGGCACCCAGATGTATGAGGCCGGAATTGATCCGATCATTGCCGTTGGCAACGATTACCGCGAATACTCGCTGACGATCAAAAACGCGCTGATGCTGGGCCTGATTCAGGCGGGTATCCATGTGCGCGACATTGGCCCCGCTGTTTCCCCCATGGCCTATTTCGCGCAGTTCCACCTTAATGCCCCTGCGGTCGCGATGGTCACTGCCTCACATAACCCCAATGGCTGGACCGGTGTCAAAATGGGCTTTGATCGCCCGCTCACCCACGGCCCAGACGAGATGAACCGCCTGCGTGATATCGTGCTTGGCGGTGAAACCGTAGCACGCGATGGTGGCAAATACGAACTGGTTGCGGGCGTGCGCGATGCCTATATCGACGACTTGTGCGGTGAGTTCAAAATGTCGCGTAAACTGCGCATTGTTTGCGCCACCGGTAATGGTACTGCTTCTGCTTTCCTGCCCGAAGTTCTGGAGCGCATCGGGGTAGAGGTTGTGCCCTCACACAATACCCTCGATTACAATTTCCCACACTACAACCCCAATCCCGAAGCGATGGAAATGCTGCATGACATGTCTGCCTCGGTCAAGGAAAGCGGGGCTGATCTGGCATTCGGCTTTGACGGTGATGGCGATCGCTGTGGTGTGGTTGACGACGAGGGCGAGGAAATTTTTGCCGATAAAGTGGGCGTCATCATGGCGCGAGATTTGTCAAAAATTTATCCGAATTCAACCTTTGTCGCCGATGTTAAATCCACAGGCCTTTATGCCTCTGATCCTGAACTGATCAAAAATGGCGTCAAGGCGGACTATTGGAAAACCGGCCACAGCCATATGAAACGCCGGGTCAAGGAAATCGGCGCATTGGCAGGGTTTGAAAAATCCGGCCACTATTTCCTCGCCGAACCCATCGGGCGGGGGTATGACTGTGCTGCGCGGGTTGCCGTCGAGATGTGCAAATTGCTGGACCGCAACCCGGATATGTCGATGTCGGATCTGCGCAAAGCCTTGCCCATCACCTATGCCACCCCCACCATGTCGCCCTATTGCGCCGATGAGGAAAAATACGACGTACTGGAACGCCTTGTTAGTAAGCTGGTAAAACTGGCCGACGAAGGCGGTAGCCTTGGCGGGCGCAAAATTACCAGCGTAGTGACGGTAAACGGCGCGCGCGTGATGTTGGATAATGGCGGCTGGGGTCTGGTGCGTGCATCATCTAATACACCTAATCTGGTTGTGGTTTGTGAAAGCCCTGAAAGTGATGCCGAAATGCGCGCGATTTTCAAAGATGTGGATGCAGTGATCCGCACAGAACCAAACGTTGGAGACTACGACCAGACAATCTGATTGTTAAGCCCCTGCGTAATGCGCAGGGGCTGTGGGTCTGCACCCTAACGCGCCAACAGGGACTTCGCCGCAGCCTCTGCCTCCGGTGTCGTCACATCTCCTGCCAGCATTCTGGCAATTTCCAGAACCCTTTCCTCAAACGACAGCCGCGAAACACGCGAGCGGGTTTCGCCTTTGTGAACCGATTTCGACACCTGCCATTGGTGCGCGCCTTGCGCGGCCACTTGTGGCGAATGGGTAACAACTAAAACCTGTGATTGATCCGCAAGGGCCGAGAGGCGACGCCCCACAGCATCGGCGGTTGCCCCGCCAACGCCACGGTCTATTTCATCAAAAATCAGCGTCAAACCGTCTGCACGTCGCGTCAGACAAACCTTCAGCGCCAAAAGAAATCGGGACAATTCCCCCCCCGATGCAATTTTGTTGATGGGCCCAGTGGGCGCGCCGGGGTTGGTGGCAACCTGAAACGCTACTTGATCAACCCCAAGGGGCCCGGGTTCCGCCGCTGTCACCTGAGTGGTGAAAACTGCCCGTTCCATTTTCAACGGTGCCAGCTCTGCGCCCATTTCAACATCCAGTCGCCGCGCCGCCGCTCGCCGTTTACGGGTAAGGTTTCCAGCACAGGCATCGTATTTTTCTTGCGCGATGTCCTGCGCTGATTGCAAGGCCGCCAGATGATCTGCCCCTGTGTCAATGCTGTTCAAACGCCGCCGCAAATCATCCGCAAAATCAGCCAGCCCATCCGGCTGAACACTGTGTTTGCGCGCCAACCCCCGGATCGCAAACAGGCGTTCCTCTGCGTTTTCCAGATCATGCGGGTTAAAATCAAGGGCGCGCAGGCAATCGGAAACACCGGTTTGCACATCCGCCAGTTCCGATAAAATACGGCCCAGAGCGGCAAGCGGTTCGCGCAGGCGACCCTCGGTTTGACCCTCTACCCCCTCCAGCCATCGGGTGGCATCCATCAACGCACTTTCAGCCGATTCCGGCCCCAACACCTGCCTCGCACGGGTAATATCCTCGCGAATTCGTTCTGCCCCTTGCATCAGGCGGCGTTGGGAATCCAGCGCGGCCTCCTCGCCGGGCTCTGGTGCTAATTTGTCCAGTTCCTCTACCGCGTGGCGCAGGAAATCGGTGTCTTTCTCGGCCTCGGCAAGTGCTTCTCGTACCGTCTGCAATTCTGTTCGAGTATCGCGTAAAACCTTCCACGCCTTACGCACAGCTGCACCGTCAAGCCCTCCAAAAGCATCCAGCAACGCCCGGTGTCCGCGTGCATTCAGCAAACCGCGATCATCATGTTGGCCGTGCAATTCAACCAGCGTTTCAGACAATGCCCGCAAGGTTTCACCGGAACAGCGGCGATCATTGACATAAGCCGTCTTGCGCCCATCTCGGCTGTTGGTACGGCGCAACAGCAGTTCATCCTCGGCCGGTGGCAGGCCAAATTCGGCCAGCAACCCATGGGCTGGATGATCCTCTCCCAGATCGAAGCTGGCCGTGACCTCGCCCATTTCCGCGCCGCTGCGCACCAGATCAGCACGCCCGCGCCAGCCCAGTACAAACCCCAGACTATCAAGAAGGATGGACTTACCCGCACCGGTTTCGCCGGTCAGCACATTCAGCCCGGGCTGGAAGTCAAGATCCAGCCGGTCAATCAACAGCATATTACGAATATAAAGGCCACGCAGCATGGGCTACCCTTTTAGAGCCATTGGCCCCGAACCGCCTGTCGCCAGATGCGCTTAAGCCAGCCATCGCCTTTGGTGCTGACCGCATCGGTCGATATCCCGCGCCCGGTCAACAGGACATGGCTGTCCTTGTACCAATCAGTGCCGCGAAAGTTGTGGCCCAGAATTGCCCCCGCTACTTGGGCATCCTCGTCGATGCCAAGTGAAATATAGGCCTCTACCAGACGGTGCAGGGCTTCGGGTGTGTGGGTGGTGGTTTGAAAATCCTCGACTACAACACGGAAACGGTTAATTGCAGCGCCAAAATGGCCAAGTTTCAGGTAATAGCGCCCGATATCCATTTCTTTGCCCGCCAGATGATCCAGCGTGAGGTCAAATTTCAACAGTGCGGAAGTGGCATATTCGCTGTCGGGATAGCGCTCAACTGTGGTGCGCAGTGCTTGCAGCGCTTGAAAGGTAACGCCCTGATCACGGCTAACCTTGTCGATCTGGTCATAAAAGCTCAGCGCCATCAAATACTGCGCATAGGCGGCGTCTTCATCCGCAGGGTAGAAATCAAGATAGCGCTGCGCGGCGGCGCGGCTTTCCTCGTATTCCTTGGCTTGGTGATGGGCAAAGGCAGACATGATAACCGAACGTTTGGCCCATTCCGAATAGGGATAAAGCCGCTCTACCTCGGTAAAGGTATGGGCTGCCTTTTTTGCCCCCTTACGTGTTGTCAATTGCGCCTCGGCCTGTTTGAAAATAACTTCTGGCGGCAAGTTTTCCAACGATTCCGTTTTTTCGCGCTTTGCGCAGCCAGACGCAGCCAATACAGCAATCAGGGCTGCTCCGAGCACGTATTTCTTGCTCTGAAATGCCAATCTTGTCATTACTTATTCCGCCCGCCCACAATTACACCGCTTTATATAAACCGGTTGATGGAGGTTAACTAGCATATTTTTATCAAAGGAAAAATGGATTCGACCGGAAAAACACATTCCCTGTGCTCACTTCCCGATATCCGCCCCATTCAGGCGCGTATAAAATCGTTTTCGGTAATATGGGCACCAGGCAGATCATCCCATTGCTCTGGTGAGCAAACAATCATTTCCCATGCATCTGGCTGGGAAAACAGTTTCCTTAACAAAAGGTTAGTCGCACGATGTCCAGCCTTATCGCCATGATAGCGACCAATCACTGGCGCACCCGAAAGGTAAAGATCACCGAGAGCATCCAGCATTTTGTGGCGCACACATTCATCTACACGGCGGAAACCTTCGAGATTTAAAACCTCTGCCCCGTCTACAACAATCGCGTTTTCCAGCCCGCCGCCCAATGCCAAGCCAGCCGATTGCATCATTTCCACATCGGAACGGCGGCAAAAGGTGCGACAATTACTAAGTTCGCGCACAAAAGCGCCGTTAGCCATTTTCAGGGTTTTAGACTGCTGACCAATCGCGCTTTCGTCAAAATCAATGCTGAAGTCGATTTCCAAGCTATCCGCAGGTGACAGGCTGGCAATAAAACCGTCAACCTTTATAGAAACAGTTTTCAGGATACGGATGGCCCGCACCGGCGCATCCTGCTCGATCAAGCCAACCTTGAGAATCGCATCGACAAACGCATCCGCGCTGCCATCCATGATCGGAATTTCAGGTCCGTCAATTTCGATCAACGCGTTATGCACACCGGTTCCCGCCAGCGCCGCCATCAAATGCTCCACGGTGGAAACTTCGGTGCCTGCGTCGTTTGCAAGACGGGTGCACAAGCGGGTATCATTCACTTGATCATACATCGCAGCAATCAGATTGTCGCAATTGGTTACATCCACGCGCCGGAACCAGATGCCGTATTCAGCAGAGGCAGGCAGAACACGCACCACAGCACGTTTGCCCGAATGCAGGCCTTTACCAACAATGCGGATCGGATTTTTCAGCGTTCGTTGCATGAGATACCTTTATGCCCGGGACTTCTTTCAAAGAAGCTGGCTATGAATACCTAATATTTCGGGCTTTAACAATTCACGCTTTACGACAAAATGTGACACTATTGAAACACAAAAAGGACGCGGGGAAACCGCGTCCTTTAATCCCTCAATAGAGAGGTTTTCTAGTTCGCTTGACGGCGCAAAAATGCTGGAATTTCAATGCGTTCCTGATCTTCATCCATTCCTTCATCACCTTGCCCGACCTGGGCCGCTGTGGTGCTGACGGGCGGTTGCTCGCGTTGAGCAGCCGGTGTCTCGGAGTGCCCTGTCATGCGGGAAATCAGGCTATTGAGGCGAAAACCCTTGGGTTTCTCGGCGCGGGCTTCACCGCCAAAGAACGATCCTTGCGCCTCCGCTTTTGGCGCTCTGGCAACAGCGGCCTGCAAACGAGACATTGTATCCGCGCTTGGGCTGCCGACTTTGGCAGGTTGCGGCGCGACATATTCTTGACGCTCTTCCATCAGACCTTCTGCTTCAACTGACGCTGCAGCGGCAATTTCTGGCTGATAGGCCGGTGCAGGCAAGCCGTCATCAGAGACAGCCTCGAAAGCAACCGGTTCGGGGGCAACTTCTGCAACGGTTTCAACTGCCACCTGCTCAAACAATGTTGGTTCAGGTATTGCAACCTCTTCAGTTTCCACGATTTCTGCTGCAACTAATTCCGGCGCGGCAACGGGCGCCGGTGCTTCAACGACGACGGTTTCTTCTTGCGCGACCGGTGCGGCAGTGGCAGGCAACGGTTCTTTCAGGCTGCGGCGTGGTACGGGAATGTCCCGCGCCCCCTCAATTGCGTCGATCCCGGTTGCAACCACCGAAACGCGCATAGCCTGTTCCAGACCGGCATCCAAGGTGGAACCGACGATGATGTTGGCATCCGGATCCACCTCTTCGCGAATACGGTTGGCGGCTTCGTCCAGCTCGAATAATGTCAGATCATGGCCACCGGTGATGTTGATCAGCACACCTTTGGCACCACGCAGGGAAATCTCATCTAACAGCGGGTTGGCGATGGCTTTCTCGGCGGCCTGAATGGCGCGATCTTCGCCCTCAGCCTCGCCGGTGCCCATCATTGCTTTGCCCATCTCGTCCATTACCGAACGGATGTCTGCGAAATCGAGATTGATGATGCCCGGACGGATCATCAGGTCTGTGACACCCTTCACGCCTTGGTACAGCACATCATCGGCCAGCGAAAATGCTTCGGTGAAAGTGGTCTTTTCATTGGCAATACGGAACAGGTTCTGGTTTGGAATGATGATCAGCGTGTCGACAACTTTTTGCAGTGCCTCCACCCCTTCCTCGGCTTGGCGCATGCGGCGCGTGCCTTCAAACTGGAATGGCTTGGTGACAACACCGACAGTCAGGATGCCCAGCTCGCGGGCGGCTTGTGCCACGATTGGCGCACCACCTGTACCAGTGCCCCCACCCATGCCAGCAGTGATAAAACACATGTGGCTGCCCACCAGATTATCAACGATAGCTTCGATGCTTTCCTCGGCAGCGGCAGCCCCAACCGAGGGTCGAGCTCCAGCGCCCAGCCCCTCGGTGATTTTCTCGCCAAGCTGGATTTTGTTATTGGATTTGGTGGATTGTAGCGCCTGCGCATCTGTATTCGCCACGACAAAATCGACCCCGTCAAGGGCCTTGTCGATCATGTTGTTAACAGCGTTACCGCCTGCCCCGCCGATACCGAAAACGGTGATGCGTGGTTTAAGGTCTGCCATTTCCGGCATGCGCAAGTTTAATGTCATGATACCATCCGCCTGTACTATTTTTCTCTTGCGCCGCTTTTGCGGTCGCCATTGCTCTAACTCTGTAGCTTAAAGCAGCGAATCACTCAGGTCACGGAAAATCGTTGAAAATATGGCCTACCTAGTACAGTTTTTTGCTATTTGGGCGACATTTCGCCACTGACGCCACATTTCGTTCTCGTTACATTCTCTTTACCGTATGTTGTGGTCTACCAGTTATCCTTGAACCAACGCATCGCCCGTTTCAACGGTTGACTGCCAATACCGGCAACAGGCAGATCAAAATCCCAACATTCATCTTGTGGATGCGCCGCATACAGCGCCAAGCCTACGCAAGATGAAAATGCCGGACCGGTTGCCGCTTGCGGAAGCCCTTGGATTCGCAGCGGTTTCCCGAGACGAACCTGCTGTCCAAGAATACGGCTTGCCAGCCCTTCAATCCCCGGAATTTGGCTGCCACCGCCGGTCAATACAATACGCTGCCCAGGCAGGTGATCGAACCCTGCCGCGTCCAGACATTCCCGCGCGCCCTCCAGAATTTCTTCAACCCTGGGGCGCATAACGCCGATCAGCTCCGAGCGACTGATCTGCCGCCGGTCCCGGTCATAATCACCCGTGTCACCGCCCAGCTCAATCATATCGCGGTCATCCATCCCCGTGGCCATCACGCCGCCGTGGAAGCTCTTGATCCGCTCGGCCACCGACAGGGAAACCTGCAAGCCCAGCGAAATATCCGAGGTCACCAGATCGCCCCCCATGCGCACACTGTCGCCATAGATCATGTGTTTTTTCAGGAAAACCGACACCCCCGTCGCGCCGCCGCCCAGATCAATGCAGGCTCCGCCCAGTTCCTGTTCATCCTCAACCAAGGACGAGATACCGCTGACATATGCAGAAGAGGCAAAACCCGCCAGCTCCAGATCACAGCGCTTGATACATTTCAACAGGTTCTCGATCGCAGCCGTGTTGATGGTCAAAAGGTGCATATCCACCGACAGGCGGTTGCCGATCTGCCCGCGCGGATCGGTCAGCCCACTGCGATGATCAAGTGCAAAATTCACCGGCATCGCATGAACCGCCTCGCGCCCCGGCCCGTAATCCGGCACATCACAAGATGCCAGCACGCGGCCAATATCGCAATCCATCACCGAACCGTTTTCCAGGTGCACGGAACCCGCCACGCCATAAGAACGCGGTTCTGCCCCCCCCAGACAGGCAATCACATAATCGACCCGCGTGTTAGCCATCTTTTGCGCCGCCTGCACTGCTGTGCGAATGGCGCGTTCGGTTTCCTCCATGGTGGAAACCTCTCCGTATTTCACCCCCCTTGAGCGGGTTGTCGCCACACCAATCACCCGAAAAGCACCATGACTGGCCATAGCGGTCAAGCCATCCTGAGCCTCGCTCTGAACAGAGCTGTCGAACTGCAAAATCATGCAGGCAATTTTCGAAGTGCCAACATCAAGAATGGCCACCAGCCCTTTTTGCAAGGCGGAGCGACGGCGCGCGCGCATGGCTTTCTGGGTCTCGTAAAGGTGTGTCATAGGCTCGCGTCCTCCCCATCTGCAATCTTTCGCAAGCGGCGCAATTCTGTCATTGCCGTTTGCGATAACCTGATTATCGGGCGTCGCCCGTCCCGCATATCAACCACTAGAACATCGCGCGACAGCACATCACGGGCACGCTGCAAGGCAACCACCCGTTCAAGTGCACGCACCGAATTTTCCGTTGGCAATAGAATTCTTTGGTGTCGGTCAAGCACCACATCCCAGCGCCGCTCACCAATACGTTGCAACCCGCGCAGGCGCGGGGCAAACGGGCCAATTGCTGCAATGATCTCCAAAGCCTCGGAAGCATGTTGATCCGCACCTTTGCCCACGATCAGCGGCAGATCAACACGGGCATCCCGATGGGCAACCCCCCCGACGCGCGCGCCCTCCCCGTCCAGCAGTTCCAAGGCTCCCTGATCTCGCCACACCAGCACAGGCAGGCGCTCAGAGATTTCGACATCCAGAATACCGCCACGTAAAAATACATCGGCGGTTTTTACCGCTTCTACCTGTTCGACCTTTTCCTTGACCGCAGCCAAATCCAACCGCAAAGAGCTGACCGGAAACACCAAAGTGAGGGACTCGCGTACCATCGTGGCGACAGGATCCGTAGCCCCCTGAATTCGCATCAATTTGACAGAAAATTCCGGCCGATCCTCGATCATTGCGCGTGCTTGAGTAACACTGCGTGCCATACGGGCTTGCGTATCCGGATCTTTTAAATAGCCGCCCAGAACAAGCAGAACCAGTGCCGCAGGAATGCCCGTGCGGATCAACGACCGGTACACGGGCGTCAACCACAGCCGTTCCATGCGGTACTTGATGCGGCTCGGCGCGGGGTCACGGGGATCTATCGAGGACATGTTGCATCCTCCACCATCCAGGTGACCAATTCACCAAATGAGATGCCGCATTTCTCGGCCTGCTCCGGCGTCAGGGATGTCGGCGTCATGCCGGGCTGGGTGTTGGTTTCCAGCAGGATCAGCCCCGCCAAACCAAGGCTTTCATCCCAGCGGTAATCGGTACGACTAACGCCGCGACAGCCCAGAACTGCGTGCGCGCGCAGCGCATAATCAAGACAAGCGTCAAAGATTTCTTGCGGAATGTCAGCAGGGCAGACATGCCGTGATCCGCCTTCCTTGTATTTCGCGTCATAATCGTACCAGCCATCCGTGAGGATATCCGTCACCGACAAAGCCCGCCCCGCCATCACCGTGGTTGTCAGCTCGCGCCCCGGAATAAATTGCTCCACCATCAGGAGATCCGGCATGTCATCACTGATCTGCGCCGGGCCATTGGCGACCTCGTTCACCAGATACACGCCCACAGAGGATCCCTCATTATAGGGTTTCACCACATAGGGAGGTTGCATCGGGTGGCCCGCCAGCACTTCGGCCTTGTCGACCAACAGGCTTTGGGCGACCGGCAGTCCGGCCATTCGATACAAATCTTTAGTGCGCTCTTTGTCCATTGCATTGGCTGAGGCCTGAACACCGGAATGGGTATAAGGGATTTGCAGCCATTCCAGAATGCCCTGCACGCAGCCATCCTCGCCCCAACGCCCGTGCAAGGCGTTGAAAACAGCATCCGGTTTGCATGCTTGTAAATCAGCAACCAACCCCGGACCCGCGTCCAGTTCTGTCACCTCGTAACCCTGATCCCGCAATGCCGCCGCAACATCGGCGCCAGACACCAACGAAACCTCGCGTTCCGCAGATGGGCCGCCCATGAGGACTGCAATACGGTGGAATGCCCTGCTCGACATATCCGCCTCGTCGTTATTGCCTGTGGCCGTTTATCGGCTCTATCGGCATTATTTGCCCGTTCGGGCGCCTGTACCACCAGCCGCCGGTTTCCCGACGCGCATAATTTCCCACTCTAGGGTTATTCCACTGTTCTTGAAAACCTTTTTTCGCACCAATTCGCCCAAGTTTTCCAAATCTGCGGCAGATGCGCCACCATTATTGATCAAGAAATTAGAATGCATCGGCGACATTTGCGCACCGCCCAGTGTTGCGCCACGCATTCCCGCATCATCAATCACCTTCCACGCCTTGAGGTCATGCACATCATCCGCCCGTCCTGTCGACGAGAATCCCGCCGGATTGCGAAAGGTAGACCCGCAAGAACGATCTTTGACCGGCTGGGTTGCCGCCCGCTTTTCCAGCGCCTCCGCCATTTTATCGGCAATGGCCTGTGGATCAGCAGCGCGCCCCTTGAGCAAAACCGATGTAATAATCATACCCTCCGGTAAATCACTGGAACGGTAGCCAAAGCCCAAATCATCCTTGCTCAGGGTAACAACCACGCCGCTGCGCGTCACCGCCTGAGCCGAAACAAAAACATCCGCCGTATAGGTACCATAACATCCCGCATTCATCCGCACGGCACCCCCCATTGCACCGGGGATCGTGCGTAGAAACGCCAGATCAATTCCGGCCTCTGCCGCCTTGCGCGCCACATGCGCATCTAGAACAGCGGCCCCGGCCCGAACATGGATTTCGTCAATAATTTCAATGGCATTGAACCCCCGTCCCAAACGAACCACCACACCATCAATGCCGCCGTCGCGGATGATCAGGTTGGAACAGACACCAATAGGGAACACCGGAATATCAGGGGGCAACGCCGCCAAAAATGCCGCCAGATCATCAAGATCAGAGGGTTGGAACAACACCTCAGCCTCCCCCCCGACACGCAGCCAACTAAGGCCCGCCATGAGGTGATTCTTGCGCAAGCTCCCCCGCACAGCGGGCAAATTATCAATCATGGAAATGGTCCGTAACTCTAGCAGCTTGTCGATTACACCAGCGTGCAAAATAATACAGTGGCCAGCGTAAAATCGAGGTTACCCCCAGCAGGAACATCACGGCAATAAACGGGTTCACTTTGATCCAGACCAGCGGCACCAGCGGGATCAGCAGGATCATCAGCGGGATCGCACCGGGTTTGTGAAAGCGGCGCGGCAACAATCCGATGATTGTCGCAGCCACGATCCACAGCGCCAGCAAGATCACCGCCGCTTTCATGCGCCCATGGCCTCTGGCAAGGCGTTTGCCCAGGCCGAGATAGTGCCAGCCCCAAGGCAAATCAGCAGATCACCCGGCGCACACTCGCGCCGTACGAATTCCTGAAACGCAGCCTCATCGGGGACGGCAACAGCGTGGTGGTGACCATGCGAAATCAGCCCCGCCACAAGGCCGTCACGATCCGCACCCTCAATCGGGTCTTCGCCTGCGGCGTAAATATCGGTAATCCCGACCACATCCGCATCATTAAAGCAGGCGCAGAATTCGGCAAACAAATCATGCAGTCGCGAATAGCGGTGCGGCTGATGCACCGCAATTACCCGCCCCGTTGTCGCCTGGCGCGCTGCCTTCATCACCGAAGCGATTTCCACCGGATGGTGGGCGTAATCATCAATAACCGTCACCCCGTTAACTTCGCCGACTTTGGTAAAGCGCCGGTTAACGCCCTTAAAGTTTTTCAGCGCCTCGCGGATTTCATCCCCCTTCAGCCCCAAATGCCGTGACACCGCAATCGCCGCCAAAGCGTTTGAAACATTGTGATCTCCGGGCATTGGCAGGGTCACATCATCTATGCGAACTCCCTCGGCCTGCAACACCACATCAAAGAACGCGCTGCCGCTTTCATAGCGCAGGTTTTCAGCCCGCACATCGGCCTGAGCATTAAAGCCATAGGTAATCACGCGTCGATCATTGATGCGCCCGACCAGCGCCTGAACCTCCGGGTGGTCGGTATTGCAAATTGCAACACCGTAAAAAGGAATGTTCGAAACAAACGTGTAAAATGCCTCTCTCAGCGCATCGAAGGTGCCGTAATGTTCCATATGTTCTGGGTCGATATTTGTCACAACCGCGATTGTAGCGGGCAGTTTGTTGAAAGTACCGTCACTTTCATCCGCCTCGACTACCATCCATTCGCCCTTGCCCATCCGCGCGTTCGAACCATAGGCGTGGATAATACCACCGTTAATCACCGTGGCATCCATACCGCCACCATCCAGCAAGGTCGCGACCATCGTCGTCGTCGTGGTCTTGCCATGCGTCCCTGCAATCGCAATATTGGAGCGCAGGCGCATCAGCTCGGCCAGCATCTCAGCGCGCCGCACAACCGGCAGACCAAGTGCACGGGCGGCGTCCAGTTCCGGATTACCCGGTTTGATCGCCGAGGAGATTACAATAACATCAGCACCCGCGATATTCTCGGCCCTTTGGCCCACAAAAATCTTTGCCCCCATCCCCGCAAGCCGATCCGTGATCGGGCTGGCGCGCAGATCAGACCCTTGAATGGTATAGCCATGGTTGATCAGCACCTCGGCAATGCCCGACATACCAATGCCACCGATGCCGACAAAATGGATCGCGCCCAGCTGGGTGGGCAGTTTTGTTGTTGAATTCACGTGTTTTCCTGTCCTGCAAGCGTTTCTACCAGATCGGCCAATTCCCGCGCCGCCTCCGGTTTGCCGGTGGAAAGTGCAGCATTTGCCATATGCAACGCGCCCTCGCCATCGGCCAGAATGGATTGAATGTGGTTGGCCAGAACCTCTGCCGTCAGCTCTTTTTCCGGAATTACAATTGCTGCCCCGGCTGCGACCAAACCGCGGGCGTTGGCGCTCTGGTGGTCCCCTGTGGCAATGGCCAGCGGGATCAGAATCGAGGGGCGGCCAATAACCGAAATATCCGCGACAGATGATGCCCCAGAACGTGAAATCACCAGTTGGCATTCCGACATACGTGCCGGAATATCGTCAAAAAACGGCGACACATCCGCCGCCACGCCTGCCGCCTCAAAGGCAGCTTGGGTCGTGGCCAGATCCTCTTGGCGCGCCTGTTGCGATACCCGCACCTGAAATCGCATCGCCTCTGGCAACAGGGCCACGGCTGCGGGCACTGTTTCAGACAAGATATGCGCGCCCTGAGAGCCACCAATCGCCAAAATCGACATCGGCCAATCGCCCGGTGCAATATAGCCTGCACCAGCGCGAGCCAACACGTTAGAGCGAA
>JAHRVG010000060.1 GCA_019090795.1 Paracoccaceae bacterium
GAGTTCGTCGGCAGCGTCAGATGTGTATAAGAGACAGCCGTTTAACGCATGGGTGATGCTTAAGGGGCTAGAGACGCTGCAATTGCGTTGTGATGAACAGGCGCGCAGCTGCGAGGCGCTGGTTACAGCCCTGCAAGGCCATGACAAGCTGGCCCAGGTGATTTACCCTTTTGCTGATGACCACGCACAACAGGCTGTTGCCAAACGCCAGATGAGCGCAGGGGGTACGGTGATTTCGCTCGATATCAAAGGCGGGCAGGGGGCGGCTTTCCGGTTCTTGAATGCACTGAGAATTGTGACAATCTCCAACAATCTGGGCGATGCTAAAAGCCTGATTACCCATCCGGCCACCACAACCCACCAGCGCCTGCCGTTGGAGCTGCGGGCTTCGCTGGGCATTGGCGATGGGCTGGTGCGGCTGTCTGTTGGGCTTGAAGATAGTGCTGATCTCATCACCGATGTGCTGGAGGCCTTGGAGGCCGTTTAGCGGAGCGTGGGGTGTTTTCAGCAGGAATCCAGTCATTGGTAAAAACAGGCGGAAACCCACTATTTCCTCAACATTCACTTGCACTCACAAACCTGTCATTGCAATATGTTCAACAATATTCGGCATTGGGATTGCTTGACGAAACGGTTCGGCAACCCCACCTATAGATCGAAGACAGAAATGACCAATCGTTGCTGGAGTATCTGGGGCGGAGCGTCGTTTGCTTAGAAAAGGAAATAAAATGACTGATACGAGCAGCGTATCCTATCCAGTTTTGCCTCTGCGCGATGTTGTGGTTTTTCCACACATGATTGTCCCCTTGTTCGTGGGCCGCGAGAAATCTGTGCGTGCGCTTGAGGCCGTAATGGCTGACAACAAAGAGATTTTGCTTTCAAGCCAGATTGACCCCTCGGAAGACGAGCCGAGTGAGGAAACGATCTATGAAATCGGGGTATTAGCCAGCGTTCTTCAACTGCTGAAATTGCCCGACGGCACAGTTAAAGTGCTGGTTGAGGGGCGTGAGCGGGTGCGGATAACCGAATACCTTGATAATCCAGAATACTTCGAAGCTTGCTCTGAAGTGCTGGATGAATCCGCCAATAATCCGGACGTGATCGAGGCCATGAGCCGCTCGGTTTCCGGTGATTTTGAGCGCTATGCCAAACTGAACAAAAACGTCCCCGAAGAAGCCCTGAGCGCTGTGGCCGAGGCCGAGGGCGCGCAAAAGCTGGTGGATACCGTCGCCGGCCACTTGAACGTGCGCGTCGATCAAAAGCAGGAATTGCTTGAAGAATTGGATCTGGGCGAACGTCTGGAAAAAGTTTACGCTTTGATGCAGGGCGAAATGTCTGTGCTCAAGGTTGAGCGCAAGATTAAAAGCCGGGTCAAGAACCAGATGGAGCGCACACAGCGCGAATATTATCTGAATGAACAGATGAAGGCGATTCAGCAAGAGTTGGGTGATGGCGAACAGGGCGGTGACGAACTGGGCGAACTGGAAGCCAAAATCGCTGAGACAAAGCTGTCGAAAGAGGCTCAGGAAAAGGCCGAAGGCGAGCTGAAAAAGCTGCGCAATATGTCGCCCATGTCAGCCGAGGCCACCGTGGTGCGCAATTATCTTGATTGGATGTTGTCGATCCCATGGGGCAAGAAAACCCGCGTTAAGAAAGACTTGAACAAGGCGCAAGAGGTTCTGGACAAGGACCATTACGGGCTGGAAAAAGTCAAAGAACGTATCGTAGAATATTTGGCTGTGCAGGCACGTTCTGCCAAGCTGAAGGGTCCTATCCTGTGTCTGGTTGGCCCTCCGGGCGTGGGTAAAACCTCGCTTGGGAAATCGGTTGCACGGGCCACTGGGCGCGAATTTATCCGTATTTCCCTTGGCGGTGTGCGCGACGAATCCGAAATTCGGGGCCACCGGCGCACCTATATCGGCTCCATGCCTGGTAAGATCATTCAGGCGATGAAAAAGGCGAAAACAACCAACCCACTAATTTTGCTTGATGAAATCGACAAGATGGGGCAAGATTTTCGCGGCGATCCGGCCAGCGCGATGCTGGAGGTTCTGGATCCGGAGCAAAACGCCACTTTCACCGACCATTACATGGAGGTCGAATATGACCTCAGCAATGTGATGTTCCTGACCACTGCAAACACCTATAACATGCCTGGCCCGCTGTTGGACCGGATGGAGATTATTACGCTTTCGGGGTATACCGAGGACGAAAAAGTCGAGATCGCCAAACAGCATTTGCTGGAGAAACAGAAAAAAGGTCACGGCCTTCGAAAAGGTGAGTTTTCACTGGAAGAAGAAGGTATTACCGAGATCGTGCGCTATTACACCCGAGAGGCTGGTGTGCGTAATCTGGGACGTGAACTGGCGAAACTGTGCCGCAAAGCCGTGACCAAGATCATCAAAGACAAGGTGAAATCAGTTGCTGTTACGGCCAGTAATATTGGCGATTTTCTGGGTGTCAAACGGTTCAAATTCGGTCTGGCAGAAGAGAACGATCAGGTTGGTGTTGTTACCGGTCTGGCCTGGACCTCTGTTGGCGGTGATCTGCTGTCAATTGAGGCGCTGAAACTGCCGGGTAAGGGGCGGATGAAAACCACCGGCAAGCTTGGCGATGTTATGAAAGAGAGCATCGACGCCGCCAGCTCCTATGTGCGCTCCATTGCGCCCGAAATCGGGGTGAAACCAACGCAATTCGAACGTATCGACATTCACGTCCACGTTCCCGAAGGTGCAACGCCCAAGGATGGCCCCTCTGCTGGTGTGGGTATGGTTACGTCAATTGTGTCTGTGATGACCGGTATTCCGGTTCACAAAGACATCGCGATGACGGGTGAGGTCACACTGCGCGGTCATGTGCTGCCCATCGGCGGGTTGAAGGAAAAGCTGCTCGCGGCATTGCGGGGCGGGGTCAAAACCGTTCTTATTCCGGCAGACAATGAGAAAGACCTGCCGGAAATTCCTGACAATGTAAAAGAGGGGCTGACGATCATTCCGGTCAAAACTGTGCGTGAGGTTCTCAAACACGCGTTGGTATCGCAACCCGAAGCGATTGAGTGGGATGAAAATGCCGAAGAAGCCGCCGCCGCAGCTGTTGCTGCCAAAGCGGGCGCAGCCGCTCCTACCGTGTCACATTGACGGGGAAAACCCTGTCAATGGTGTAATTGATCATGGTATTTGACGCGCTCAATTGGGCCGTAGCTTAGTAATATATTCCTCTACAACCAGAAAACGGTTGTGGAGGAGCTTGTTTATGGGGATATTAGCCTTAATCAATTAACAATAAAGGGCGGCAGGGTAATGACATCAACCTCAGAGACAACCACAGAAACAGATATTGAAGACGCGTCAGAATACGAAGCACCGGCCAATCTGGTTAAGAAAAAAGATATCTATGACCACGTCACGGTGACAACGGGGCTGCGCAGGCGCGAAGTGCGCGAGGCTGTCGATTCAACATTTGCCTATATTTTCGACTGCCTGAATGCCGGCTACGATGTTCAGTGCCCGCCATTGGGTAAAATCCGCGTCATTACCAAGGGCGAAGGTGATGATCTCAAATTGATTTACAGATTGAACATGCAAAAACCGGGTAAGGGTGGCAAGTCTGATGCGGAAGTTTCAGACGATGCAGCAGCAGCGCCTGAATAGCGCTTAGACGAAGGTGATATCGAGTTCCGATGCTGCGCCAACTATCAGCACGGAACTTGTATCCCAAGAGACCAGAAGTCCGCTTTCGACAACCTCGAAGGTTTTTTCCGAGGTAGAGTTGATTTTTACCCGGTCGATGCCAACTTCGTAATCCTCGATTCGGTCTGCACCAGAATCACCGCTGAAAATGAACGTATCGACCCCCAAGTCGCCGCTCATAACATCGTTGCCCGTGCCTCCGATCAAACGGTCATTGCCGCTCCCCCCAAAAAGCACATCATCACCGGCGAGGCCAACCAGCCTGTCATTATCACGCCCACCTTTCAGGATATCATTGCCCGTGCCGCCATTCAGGTAGTCGGCACCGGAATTCCCTTGCAGGCGATCCCGTCCACCCGCGCCATAAATTCGGTCAGCACCATCGCCGCCCGCAGCGCGATCATTGCCTTTGCCCAAAAAGAAATTGTCGTCGCCACCGCTAAGTTTTACCCGGTCATTTCCGGCAAGCGTGATTGCGGTACCGTCAGCAGAAGTAGTCCCTCTGAGGAAGATATCGTTCAAATCGGTTCCGTTGTATTGCCAGCCTATATTCATGAACAGGTCTTCAAGCGCACCGGTATCCGTGGTTGCTTCGGCCTGAACCGCATTGAAAATGTCACTGGCCAAGGTTGCTTCGCCCTCAACAAAAGCTAAAGAGATAAATTTTCCGCCCTCAATCCGACCCATATCATAGCTTTCGACATCGCCACCGGTCAGAACTGTTTTGCCGCTCAGGTCCGAGTAAACCAAATCCGACCCCTTTAGCACAGTGCGGTAGGTTATCCCGTCGATGGTGCCTTCCAGAACGGTTTTTCCCTTCCACGAAGTTGTTGTCTCCATATTTGTGAAGCTTCGTTCCAGCAGCTCAAAAAGATATTCGACGGAGGGCAGGACGTCGATTATTGCTTGTTCGGACCAATTGACAGAGAGTTGCATGTGTTTTCCTTCTGCGGTTTCATATCTAGCCAGTTCACTGAATGCGAGTTGTAGACAGCTTGAAATGTGACCAATCGCCATATGCAGTGCATTACGACCAAAGTTTATCTAATTTTCCTCAAAACCCCTGGGTGAGTTCCTCGATGAAGTAGCTGACCAACTGTACCCGGCCCGAGAGGCCGGATTTTTGATAGATTGCTGTATTCTGCGCCTTTACTGTGCCTTCGCTTTTACCGCGCAATTTGGCAATCTCCGCTACCGAAAATCCTTTCACAATCAGCAGGGCAATTTCTGCCTCGGCCTTGCTTAATTTCCATTCCTCGAATTTGGCCACCAACAATTCGTGGAAAGAACTGGAAGCATAGCCTAGCTGCTCCTCGATCCTGCGGTTTCTACGCAATGAAATCCGGAGCAAAACAAGGGAAAGGATGGCACCAAGGAGCAGGCCGGTGATTGAGGACAGTTCGATGATTTCATGCACATTCCATGACACTTCCAGCGATGAAATGCCGAAGATTGATCCGAAAAATTCTATACCAAACAGGGACAGTGCGATCAGTTCCAAGGCTACAGCAAATATTATAAGTTTTTCGGTCATACCGGTTTTATTAGCCTATTCTCGGAATATCTGTTGGAAATCCTGCCGGAGATATTGCTTTTAGCCTTCACCGCCTTCACCGCCTTCACCATCTCCCCCGTCGTCGCCATCTTCACCATCTCCCCCGTCGTCGCCATCTTCACCATC
>JAHRVG010000004.1 GCA_019090795.1 Paracoccaceae bacterium
AATTTCCGGTTTTATGACCGCAGCAATTGTGCTGATCGGCACCTCTCAGGTGAAACACTTGTTTGGGATCAATGCAAATGGGCGCGAATTGATCACAATGACCAGCTCGCTATGGGAAAACATCGGTCAGACCAACCTGATTACACTCGCTATTGGCGCTTGGGCAATCGGGTTTTTAACTTGGGCACGCAAGGGATTAAAACCAGCCTTGTTGCGCCTTGGTCTGTCAACAAAAATGGTAACAGTGCTGTCCAAAACCGGCCCTCTCATTGTGGTCGCCGTTACAACCTTTGTGGCGTGGGTTTTCCAGCTGGAAAAGTTGGCGTCTCTCTTGTCGGCTCGTTACCCAGTGGCTTTCCACCCCTGACAATTCCCAGTTTTGATTTGGAGTTGTGGGGAAGTCTTTTCGTCTCGGCCTTTCTGATCTCAATGATCGGTTTTGTCGAATCTGTCTCCGTTGCCCAGACACTTGCCGCACGCAAGCGTCAGCGCATTGTGCCGGATCAAGAACTGGTCGGGCTGGGTGCAGCCAACATTGCTGCTGCCATTTCCGGGGGCTATCCAGTAACAGGCGGGCTTTCGCGTTCTGTTGTGAACTATGATTCCGGTGCGCAAACACCGGCAGCAGGCGCAATGACCGCAATCGGCATCCTGTTCGCGGCTTTGTTCCTGACTCCGCTCCTTTACTTTTTACCCAAAGCAACGCTTGCCGCGATTATCGTTGTAGCCGTTCTCTCCTTGCTCGATTTTTCGACCCTGCGCAAAACCTGGTCCTATTCCAAACCCGATTTCATAGCCGTAACTGTGACCATCCTGATAACTTTGGGATTTGGTGTGAAGGTCGGGGTTACAACCGGTGTTGTGCTCTCAATTGTGCTGTATCTTTATCGCACCTCGCGGCCACATGTGGCCGAGGTTGGACGCGTTCCCGGAACCGAACATTTCCGCAATATCCACCGTCATTGCGTAGAAACCACGCCTGAAATCCTGTCCATTCGCATCGACGAAAGCCTGTATTTTGCCAACACACGATATCTCGAGGATTATATTCTGGATCGCGTAAACCGAAATGATGAACTGCGCCATGTAATCCTGATGTGCTCTGCGGTGAACGAAATCGACATGAGCGCGCTGGAATCGCTGGAGGCCATAAACTTGCGGCTTAAATCTCTCGGAATTAAATTGCATATGTCCGAAGTAAAAGGTCCGGTAACCGACCGGCTAGCACGCACCAATTTTCTGGACGAGATGACGGGAGAGGTTTTCCTGTCTCAGAACGACGCCTATTGTCGGTTAAAAATTGATGGTCACAAACAAAGGCGATGATTCCGCGTTTGAATGTGCTAGATGTGCTGGATGAATTTCCAGCTTTGGACAGGACCATGACCGCTTCGATCACAGCCAATGCCTGCTATGCACCCCTGTTTTCAGACCCGGAAATGGCGCGACTATTCCAAACGGAACTGACCCTGCAACGCATGTTGGAATACGAACTTACCCTGACAAAAGCGTTTGGAGAAATAGGGACTGTACCGTCTGATATTGCAACGGACGCCATCCAAAAGCTTTCAGGTTTTGCGCCGAACATCGACAAGATCGGGCGAGCAACGGCAATTGACGGCCTGCCGGTGCCAGAATTTATACGCCAGCTGAAGGCCCATGTTGGTGAAGAACTGGCTGGGGCCATTCACACTGGATCGACAAGCCAAGACCTGATGGATACGGTTTTGGTTCTTGCCTTGAAAGACCTTTCAGATCTGTTGCAAGTGCGCATTGAGGGTCTGATATCGACATTAACTATCTTACGCAACACTATGGGTAATAATGATTTAATTGGAAGAACTCGAATGCAGGCGGCCTTACCTGTAACTGTCTTTGATCGCGTAACCCTTTGGCTTGATCCCCTTGAGAGGCACCTCGAACGGCTAACCGAACTGCGCCCGCGAGTTGAGTTATTACAACTGGGTGGGCCTGTTGGAACCCGCGCGTCTTTTCACGGAAAAGGTGATGAAATTGCGACCCGGTTGTCGCAACACTTCGGGTTGGGCAACCCTAAAAAAGCATGGCACGCGATGCGCGATGGCATTGTAGAATATGCTGGCTGGCTATCACTGGTAACTGGAAGTTTGGGGAAAATGGGTCAGGATGTTTGCCTGATGGCGCAGCAGGGTATTGATGAAATCACCCTGTCAGGTGGTGGCAAAAGTTCTGCCATGCCCCATAAACAAAACCCTATTCTGGCCGAAACACTGGTGACATTTGCCCGCTTTAATTCGGTTCTGATTGGCGGGATGCATCAGACCTCGATCCATGAGCAGGAACGCTCTGGCACAGCTTGGGCGCTGGAATGGATGTGTCTGCCGCAAATGGCAGAAACCACCGGCAAATCACTCGAACTGGCCTTGCAGATGGTTGACCAGATCGAGTCTATCGGGAGAGGTTAAGGATTTCTCGTGCTTGCTGCCATGTTGCAACGGGGCGTTCATATTTCTCGCATAATTCTGCTGCCAGGACCACAAGTGCTGCATTGGATGGTGCCAGCTTGTCGCGATCAAGCCGCACGTTATCCTCAAGCCCGGTTCGCGTGTGACCCCCCGCTGCAATACTCCATTCGTTCACTTCCAACTGATGCCTGCCTATCCCCGCAGCACACCATTCCGCGTTCGGCGCAAGGCGCTGCATGGTTTTAACGTAATAGTCAAAAACATCCTTATCCGCAGGCATTGCGTTTTTCACACCCATGACAAATTGTACATATAGCTCGCCGGGCAACCTGCCATCCTTCTGCATGGCCACAGCCTGATGAATATGGGAAAGATCAAATGCTTCGATTTCCGGTTTAACGTTGTATGTGCGCATTTCACCGGCCAACCAATCCACCAGTGCAGGCGGATTTTCATAAACGCGGGTCGGGAAATTATTCGACCCAACCGTAAGGGATGCCATATCAGGTTCCAGAGGCAGCATTCCGCCGCGCTCATCCCCGGCACCCGAACGACCGCCAGTTGAAAACTGGATAATCATGCCTGGGCAGTGCTTTTTCAAACCCTCTTGCAGGGCCGCAAACTTATCCGGATCGGATGTCGTGGACCCATCCGCATTGCGCACATGACAATGGGCAATACTGGCCCCTGCTTCAAACGAGGCTTGCGTGCTTTCAATCTGTTCATTGATTGAAATCGGCACTGCTGAATTATCGGCTTTGGTTGGAACAGAACCAGTGATCGCGACGCAAATGATGCAAGGTTTGGTCATTAGAGGCCTTTAGATATCAAAGAAAACGGTTTCACCGTCACCCTGAAGAGTTATGTCAAACTTGTAAACCACGCCAGTATCGGTTTCCTGACGAGTTGCGATTAAAGTTTCTCGGCGATGCTCTTGCTCCACCAGATTGATCACGGGATCAGCTGCGTTCAAGGCTTGTTCGTCGGAAAAATACAACCGCGTGTTCAGGCCCACATTGATACCCCGTGCCACAACCCAAAGGTTAATATGCGGTGCCATCAACGCGCCGGAACGCCCGGCAACAGGCCCCGGTTTCACCGTATCAAACCCCCAAAGGCCGGTGGCGAAATCGGTAATCACCCGCCCCCAACCACGAAACCCTTCTTCGACATCGCCCTGACTTTCCGGATGTGCATACACACCCGCCGCATTGGCTTGCCACGCTTCCAGCAAAACGTCCTTGACCGGCGCGCCGGTGCCATCAATAACAACACCCTCAACCCGAATGCGTTCGCCCTTGGCGTTGGGTCCGGCAATATCCCAGCCCAGTTCTTGCCCATAAATATCAAAACCAGCAGCCCCAGGGGCCAATCCTATATGCACATAGGGGCCAGCAGTTTGAGAGGGGGTTTCTTTGAGGTAGTGTAGAGATTGTGGCATGGCTTAATTCCCCTCCAAACGGTTTTCAAACAATGTAGATCGACGCCCACGCAGGATGATGTCAAACTTGTAAGCAATTGAATCGAATGGAATTGTAGCGTTCATATCAAGCACAGCGACCAACTGTTCAATTGCATTCGGGTCTGGGATCGTATTGACGATAGGGCATTGCTTGATCAGGGGATCACCCTCAAAATACAGCTGCGTTATCAGGCGCTGAACAAAGCCGGAGCCGAACACAGAAATGTGGATATGTGCGGGTCGCCAATTATTCACCCAGTTGCGCCATGGATAGGCGCCCGGTTTCACTGTCCGGAAAAAGTAATAGCCGTTTTCGTCAGTAATTGTGCGACCACAACCACCGAAATTCGGGTCAATCGCCGCAAGATAAGTGTCTTTCTTGTGCCGATATCGCCCCCCGGCATTTGCTTGCCAGATCTCTACCAGCGTACCGGGAACAGGGCGTGCGTTTTCGTCCAACACCCGCCCGTGAATAATAATTCGTTCTCCAATTGGGTCACTGTCTTTGGCATAATTCTGGATCAGATCATTGTCTATCGCATCTACATCATTGTGGCCAAACACTGGTCCGGTAATCTCTGAAACCGTATTTTCCAGTGAAATCATTGCATAACGGGGCGATCTTGTGACGCTGGTTTTATAATCTTTGCTGTACGCAGGCGGCTGCCATTCGCGATCGCGCTGATAGTATTCTGCTGGCTTGTTCATGTTAGCGGCCTCCTGTTTGCGGAGCATTTTGCTCCATATCAGCATAGGTCTGTTTCGCCAGTTTTATTGCATGATTGGCGCGCGGAACACCGGCATATATTGCCACATGTTGAAACGCCTCCAGAACATCTTGCTTGCTGGCCCCTGTGTTGGCGGTTGCGCGGATGTGCATCGGAATTTCCTCAAAGTTCCCCATCGCGGCCAAAAGCGCAAGGGTCAACATCGAGCGTTCCCGCTGGGTGATCCGGTCATTTGCCCAGATATTTCCCCAAGCGGTTTCCGTAATCATCTGCTGAAACGGTTCGTCAAATGTGGATTTCTGCGCTTCGGTCTTGTTCACATGAGCGTCTCCCAGAACGGAGCGGCGAACCTGCATTCCCTTTTCATAACGCTCAGACATGGCCGACCTCTTGCAGAAATTCCGTTACCACAGCGGCAAATTCATCCGGTTTCTCAACACAAGGTAAATGGCCCGCCTGCCGGATCAAATGAAACCTAGCACCCGCTATCAGCTCCACCGTTTCGCGCACCACATCGGGCGGGGTAGAGCCATCTTCAGAACCGGCAATTCCCAAAGTCGGCAAGCTCAGCCGCGCCGTACTGTCAAAAAGGTCAGTTTCGGAAATAGCTGCGGAACAGCCGCAATAGCCATTGCGTGGCGTGCGGCACAGCATATTGCGCCAACCCTCCAGTTCAGTTTTATTTTCGCTCCGGAACTGCGATGAAAACCAACGCTCCAAAATTGGTTCAGCCAACGCACTTACCCCCCCGGCGCGCACTGCGGCTGTCCGCTCTTGCCACATTTCCACAGTGCCAATTTTGGCTGCAGTGTTTGACAACACCATCGCCCGCAGCAAATCCGGCCTTTCGGCCGCCAGCCCTTGCGCAATCATGCCGCCAATAGACAGGCCAACGAAAACACAATTGCGGATCTGCAAATGATCCAGCAAGGCAGCTACATCACCAACCAGATCACCCATAAAGTAATCCCCTTCAGGACAAGACGTCAGCCCATGACCACGCATATCATAGCGGATGATACGTAGACCTTTAGGCAGCAGCGGCACTATCTGATCCCACAGGCGAAAATCTGTCCCGAGCGAATTGGAAAACACAATAGGCGTACCGCTTGGGTCACCCTGATCCGAAATATGCATCGTAATGCCGTTTAGCCCTATCATTTGCATCAGTACGGTAACCCCACATAATTTTGTGCCATCACGGTTTGTGCGGCCTCGTTTTCTCTTAGAAATTCCAGATCGGCACGCTGCATCTTCAAATCAAACTCTGATTGATCTGGAAAGCGATGCAACAAGTTGGTCATCCACCAGCTAAACCGCTCAGCCTTCCAAATCCGCGCCAATGCTTTTTCAGAGTATTGATCAAGGCCACGACTATCACGATCCCGGTAGTATTGCGCCAGCCCCTGATAAAGATAGTGAATGTCAGAGGCTGCAGTGTTCAAGCCTTTGGCCCCAGTCGGGGGCACAATATGGGCTGCATCGCCACATAAGAAAAGGGATCCCCAGCGCATTGGCTCGGTCACAAAAGAACGCAATGGTGCGATGGATTTTTCAATTGATGGACCTGTTACCAAACCATCCGCCACCGATTCTGGCACCCGGCGCTTCAGTTCCTCCCAGAAACGGTGATCGGACCAATCTTCGGGGCTGTCAGCCAGCGAACATTGCACATAATAGCGGGACAGGTTTGCATTGCGCATGGAACACAGGGCAAATCCGCGATCCGAGCTGGAGTAGATCAGCTCTTCGTGCACAGGTGGCGTTTCGGATAACACCCCGAGCCACCCGAAAGGATAAGCCTTTTCGTAATCGCGGCGCACTTCGGCGGGAATGGTTTGACGGCTAACACCGTGGAAACCATCGCAACCGACAATAAAATCGCAATCAATCCGCTGGCTGTTTCCGGCAACGCGGTAGGTTACATTTGGCGCATTGTTATTGGCGTCATTAATCGCCACATCCTGAACATTAAAAACCACCTTGCCGTCCATCGCCTCGCGCGCATCATAGAGATCGCGGGTCACTTCGGTTTGGCCATAAACCACCACATGGCTGCCAGTGTGTTGTTTGAAATTGATACCAAACTGCGAATTCCCATAAGCGATGACAGCACCGTCGTGATCAAAGCTCTCCGCGTCCATCCGCTTGGAAACGCCTGCCTCTCGCATCAGGTTTACAAACCCGACCTCAAGAATACCCGCCCGGATACGCCCCAGAACATATTTGCGGGTTTTGCGTTCCAGCACAATCGTATCAATGCCTTTGCGATGCAAAAGCTGGGATAGCAACAGGCCAGAAGGCCCCCCACCAATAATCGCAACTTGCGTTCTCATGCTGGCATCCTCCTGATTAGAATGTTAATTGCTCATATTCGGCATGTAAAATGAGCATTTAGACTTTATAGTTACCGAAAAAGGCAAGTTATGGATAATCAGCGCATTAAGTTCCGGCATATCCAGTGTTTTGTGGAAATTGTACGGCAGGAAAGCCTGAAGAAGGCGGCGGAACGTTTGTTTCTGACCCAACCCGCAATATCCAAAACCCTGAAGGAGCTGGAGGAAATCGTTGGGGCCGTATTGTTACACCGCAGCCGGGCCGGGATTCGCTTGTCACAACAAGGAGAAGTTTTCCACCATTTCGCCGAGATGAGTCTTGCGGCCCTGCAACAGGGCGTCGACGGGGTGGAACAGATCGGTAAATCAGGTAATGCTCGCCTCTTGGTGGGGGCTTTACCCAGCGTTGCCGCCGGCTTGATGCCGGTTGTCGCCAAGGAATTCGGCAAGCTGTCCCCGGCCACGACCTTGTGTATTTCCGATGGTCCTCACGGCTATTTAATTGACCGGTTGCGACACGGAGAGTTGGCATTGATTATTGGGCGGTTGGGTCCACCCCAGACCATGCAGGGGCTTTCCTTTACCCAGCTTTACAATGAACATGTAGTCTTCGTCGTGCGGCCGGGCCATCCGATGAGTAAAACGGGAAATCTGGATGATCTGGCCGATTGGCCCATTGTTTACCCCCCTGAAAATGCCGCCATTCGGGCGTTGGTAGAACGCATTCTAATCGCCAATGGCATAGGGGAATTGCCAAACCGGATCGAAACAGTATCCGGAGCATTCGGGCGGGTTTATACCCGCGATTCCGACGCCATCTGGATTATTTCTTATGGCGTTGTTGCCAACGAACTGGCCGAAGGACGGTTGGTTGCCTTGCCGGTAGACACCAGTATTACCAAAGGACCGGTCGGGTTGATGACCCGTCAAGATCACGAAAAAACGCCCGAAGAACGGTTGTTCCATTCAGCGCTTTCAAAGGCAATTGCACAGCTTGGCCTTACGTCCACCTAAAGCAATTGGAATTACGCCTAAATCACCCAGTGTTGCCGGATACTAAAAACAACTGCATTTCGATTCAGTGCGTGACTCAAGATTAAATCGAAACGCTTCAGGCGGTGTCTTGATAGGTCTTTATCTCGAATGCACTGACCTGTTGCTGAAACTTTGCCGATTCCTGCCGCTTGGCAGTGACAAAAATTCTGCGCAGAATTGGTGCAAAAATTTTGGCGATGATCGGGCTTTGTTCAAAAGCATCTATCGCTGCGTCCCACATCCGTGGCAGCTGCGGCCGGTCTTGGGAATAGGCATCCCCGACTGTGGGCGCAGCTGGTTGAACCTTTGCATCCAGACCCAACAGTGCAGCGCCGAGAATGCAAGCGAGAACCAGATAGGGATTGGCATCGGCCCCGCTGACACGGTGTTCAATACGCCGCGCAACATCAGGGCCACCGGGAATTCGGATCGCAGTTGTACGGTTTTCATACCCCCAAGCCACCGCCCCCGGCGCGTGGGAATGGGGGGCAAAGCGGCGGTAGGAATTGAAATGGGGCGCAAAAATCGCCATGCAGTCGGGCATCGCTTGCAACAACCCGGCCACCGCGAATTTCAGTTGCTCAGAGCCTTCGGGAGTACCGTTAGCATAGATATTATTGCCTTGCCGGTCCAAAACCGAGAAATGGACGTGCAAACCGCTGCCAGAACGGTCCCCGTATGGTTTCGCCATAAAACTGGCAACCCGACCATGTTTGCGCGCCACTGCCCGCACGATCCGTTTGAATAACATCGCATCATCTGCAGCTTTCAAGGGATCAGGAACATGATTGAGGTTGATCTCCATTTGGCCAGAGCCATTTTCCGAAATTGTCGCATCCGCTGGTACATTTTGTTCAGCGCAGTATTTGTAGACATCATTCAGGAAGGGCTCAAAATAGTCCAATTCGTCCAAGGATACCGTTGCATGGCTATCTGATACACGGGTGTTAATCTGTGATGTCGGGTAAATATCATCAGGATCCGATAGATAGAACTCCAGCTCTGTTGCCACAACAACCTTAAGCCCCCGGTCTTTGTATTGCTGAACCACCTGCGCCAAAGCCTGACGCGGATCACCCATAAAGGGCGTGCCATCCTCGTTATGCAGCATCAACTGTACAAAGGCGCTGGGAAACCGCCCAGTGCTGTTCAAAATAACGCCGCGCTCAGTCGGTTGGCAAATACCATCACTGTCGCCCGACTGGAAAACCAGCTCGCTGTCATCGGGATCGCTGCCCCATATATCCACACCTGCAAGTGACAGGGGCATTCGCGTAGCGCCATCCAAAACCTTGGCCAGATTTTGAACTGGCATCCGTTTGCCCCGCAGCTGGCCGTTCAGATCAAAGAAGCCCGCCTGCACAGAGATCGCTTCGGGATGGGAAGCAAGCCAGTCTTTCGCAATTTGTTTGGCGTTCATCTTATTACCCACCTAGATAAAGGAGTTGACGCGTCTTTGTTATAGAAGTGATTTATAAGGTCAACGAATAATTTGATCAAATTTGGATGCGCTGCCTTGCTTTGTTTCTAAAATCGCTCAATCCGGCGAATTTTTCTGAATCTCTGCAGTAGGTAAAATTCTAGATATTTACTACACAACATCCTCAGAACCGCCATGAAAGGCTATAAGAACAGTTATATCAAATACTTACGTGAATTTGGCCCTAGCAGATTGTGTCAAAATCTCGAACAATCGCTAAAAAAGTCCCTGCAATGTCCTTTTGTTTCCAAATTGATGACACGATTGGTGATCAAAAGAGAACCTGTAGATAGTTATTTGTAGCGAGGACGCCAGAATGGACCGCCTAACCGAAATGGAAGCATTTGCAAGTGTTGTAGACCTTGGCGGGTTTACCGATGCTGCACGCAAAATGGGTCTGTCAAAATCTGCCATCTCCAAACATGTTTCATCCCTAGAGGCACGCCTCGGGGCCCGGTTGCTCAATCGCACAACGCGACGCGTTAGCCCGACGGAAATTGGGTTGGCCTATTATGATAAGGCTCGACAGGTGCTTGATAACGCCTGCGAAGCCGACGCAATGGTTACCTCGATGCAATCCGCGCCAAAGGGTTCCCTGCGATTGTCGGCCACCACCGATTTTGGGGTAAACCACATTTCCCGCGCGCTTGGGGCCTTTCTTAACCGATATCCGGAGATTAACGTCAATCTGGTGTTGTCAAACCGTCAGGTTGACTTGATGTCAGAGGGCTTTGATCTGGCTATTCGCATCGGTGAAATGCAAGACAGCACCCTGCGAGCACGAAAACTGGCTGAAACGAACATGCGGGTGATCGGGTCACCAGAATACTTTGAAGAACACGGCACGCCGGAAAAAATTGATGACCTTTCACACCACAAGCTTTTGCATTTTTCCAACCAATCCAATGGTAATGTCTGGAAAATGACTTCGCCCAGTGGTGAAAAACGTCTGGTTCGGGCGGGTGGCAGCCTGACAGTAAATGATGGCCAATCCCTGCTGCGCGCTGCCGAAGCTGGTCTCGGGATCGCCTATTTGCCAAGTTATCTGTATCACGAAGCGGTCGAGGACGGTCGCCTGTTACTTGCGATGCCAGATTTGCCGGTAGAGGTGTTGCCAGTGAGCGTGGTGTATCCTCCGGGCTTGTACACACAGCCCAAATTGCGTGCCTTCATTGATTTCCTAGTGGAGCACTTCAAATCAAAAGGGCCAGAAATCTGGTAACATCAGTCACTTATCTACTTGGAGAAAACCGCCTCAACACGGCGGTTTTTTGCTCTGCCGACGTCGGTTTCGTTGGTTGCCCTTGGGGAAAGAAAGCCAATTCCGTGGGCCGAAAGCCGCTTTCTCTGAATGCCATGTGCATTGACCAACAGATTCAGCACGGTCATTGCCCGCTTCTTAGACAAAGCAATATTTCCGTCAAGCGATCCCGACATATCGGAATGACCAACAAGAAAAACCTTGAGGGTCTTGTTTTGGATCAATCGTTCGGCAAGCTTTGCTATGCTGCCGTTCCGGTCATTTCCCAACTTGGCACTGCCGGTTTCAAACTCCAACCCCTCTAAAACAAACGATAGGTTTCCCTGTTTCGGTAAGGGGGGGGGCACGGCCAGGTTTTCCATTGTATCAACCTTAAAAACTGTTGCTAACTCTGGTGCATATTCAGTCATCTGCACATAAACAGAAGTAGGCGATTTGCTGAGCAGAAAAGTTACATAGGCTTGCGCGACAGACCCTTTTTGCCGGGCGCTGACAAAACGGAAATCGCGCAGATCTACGCGCATCTTCGGCTCTGCCACAACATCAATCGCAAAGCGAAAATCAAATCCACCACAGCTTTCAGTTTGGCAAAACAACAGAACTTCGTAGTCAGAGCTTTCCAACTGATCCAGGATGTTTTTCTGCACCTCGGCCAAAGTCTGCTCGCCCCCAAACGCCCATACCGAACGGCGAATGTCTTCGGGTGCTTTTGCGGTGATCAGACCCTCCGGCCCATACGGTTTAACAGCAACAAAAGGTGACATTTCCGTTTCTTTGCGGGAATAAGTCTCCTTGGCCCCTAACGGCAATTGCAACACGAATTCAGCTGCTACGCTGGTGTTGAGGGCAAGCAAGAGAATGCCCGCCCATAACAATAAACCGAAAAACCTCATCGAAATGATGAATGATATTCCGCATTTGGCCGCTTGTCGGTGGCCGAGGAAACGCGATTTGACATGTTAAAGAACCCGGCAACGTTGGCGATGTCCCAAATGTCGGCATCGGTAAAGCCTACATCCCGCAAGGCTTGACGGTCCGGCTCCTCAATACGGTGGCTGGCCTCGGTCATTTTCGCGGCAAAATCCAACATTGCCTTTTCACGAGGTGAGAGCGGGGCAACACGGTAATTCATCACCAGCATTTCACCCAGCTCGGGCTTACCTGACAGCTCGCGGACAGCCGCCCCATGGGCAACAAGGCAATAAAAACACTTATTAATCGACGAAACGACCACAGCGATCATCTCGCGTTCCAGTTTTGTCAGCCCACTATCTGCCAGCATGAAATCATTGTACATGGTAGTAAAAGCATTCAGCCTGTCGATGTTATTAGAGTAAGACCGCAAAACATTGGGTACAAATCCCAGTTTCTCTACACAAATATCAAAATATTTCTGTGTCTTTTCCGGCAGTGGATCGACAGGTGGCAGGTTCAGGGCTGTGGGGGATTGATCAGACATGGTTAACCTTCGTGTTAGGGAACAAGTTTACGATAGTGGTAGTGGGCAGCGACTTCCATGCCCATTTTCCGGTACAAACCCTGCGCCGGTGCGTTTTCGCTGGTTGTCAGACATGTGAACCATTCTGTGTTCTGCTGGGCCGCCCACCATGCAGCCCCGCGCATCATAGCCTCGGCGACACCCTGTTTGCGTGCAGATGTCAAAACCTCGACTGCGTGCACCATGGCAATGTCCTGATAGCATCCAAGAAAGCTCACCCCGACGGGGCGGTTTTTATAGCGCCCCATCAAACAGGTATTGGGCTCCGCTGCGCGGTCCATAACTGCAAGGCGCGGCGCATCAATGCCGCCATCCTGCCAAATCTCCTCCATGATCGCGAGCGGTCCTTTGGAAAAAATCACCTGCAAAGAAGACTGGTCATATTCCGCCAAACTTTCGCAACGCATCATCAGGACATCAACGGGATCAACGATTTGATAGCCTTGGTCCTCTAGCAACCCGTCAAGCTCGGGTTGCTCCCCCCGAACCATAAACAACGGCGCTTGCCCCATTTCCCGCATAACAGACGCCGCTTGCTCGACATCTTCTTTGCGGGCAATCTTGGCAGTAGAAGCCGCGGAAACACGTTGGCCAGCTCCTTTGCCTTCGCGCAATGTCCAGATGCCTTTGGTGCGCATTGCAAATGCGGGCCATGTGGCATCAATTGCTTGAAATAATTCTGTTTTAGAAGGGGTCATTTTGTTAATACCTCAAATGCGAGTGCAACCGCATGGCTCGCGCTCGCAATTAGCTGTTGCGAAGTACCCCGAATAACAATGTTGGTGCCGTATTTTCCATACATGCTGAAGGGGTAAGAGCCGATGGAAAGTTCCGGAAAGTCCGTGGCAATTTTTGCCAGTGGACCGGCAATTTCACTCTCCGGAGAATCCATCCGGATGGTTTCAGATAACATGGGCTGCCCCCCTGAAAGGGTAGGAAGCAGGTTTTCCAGCATCACGACAAAAATTGTCGGCACGCCAGCCATCACATGTACATTCTCAAGACTAAAGCCCGGTGCCTTGGAAATCGGGTTGTTGATCAGCTTTGCGCCCTTTGGTATACGTGCCATCCGCAACCGGGCCTCGGTCAGGTCGGCCTCCCCATTTTCATAGTTCGTCGCCAACATCGCCCGCGCATCATCGCGCACATCTATGGAAACCCCAAAGGCAGCCGCAATGCTATCAGCGGTAATATCGTCATGTGTTGGCCCAATACCACCGCTGGTAAATACATGGGTAAACTTGCCGCGCAGTACATTCACAGCCCCGGAAATTTCACCATGATCGTCTGAAACTACCCGAACCTCCTTTAGATCAATCCCCACTCGCGTCAGCTCCTGTGCCAAATGAAAAGTGTTCGCATCCTGTGTGCGCCCAGACAGGATCTCATCACCAATCACAATCATCGCCGCGTTCGGATTTACCATAAGCCTTGTCCTCTTGATCCGCTGCTCATACTGTCGCAAAATGAAATTTGCGCAACCCCTGATCCCCGCTATTCTTGTCCGTAGGTATAAACGATTTCTGGCCGACGTCACGCTGGAAGACGGCCGTGAAGTTACCGCCCATTGCGCAAACCCCGGGGGAATGTTGGGGTTGAAAGAGCCGGGATCGAGGATTTGGCTCGAACCCAACAACAACCCCAAACGAAAATTACGCTTTAGCTGGAAACTGATTGAGCTACCGGACGGCCATCTGGCTGGTATTGACACAATGGTTCCCAATGTCGTTGTTGGTGAAGCTTTGCGGGCGCAGAAAATTCCTGAACTCGCCAATTATTCCACCATCAAGCCCGAGGTCAAATACGGCAAATCCAGCCGCATAGATTTCCTGCTGACCCAAGAAGGGTTGCCCGATACATTTATCGAGGTCAAAAACGTTCATTTCCGCCGCAAAGGTGATTGGGCGGAATTTCCGGACAGCGTTACCGCACGCGGGGCGAAACATCTGGCCGAATTGTCCGATATGGTAGAACAGGGTCACCGCGCAATAATGCTTTATCTTGTGCAACGTACGGATTGTGCTCGTTTCAAGCTGGCTGAAGATTATGATCCAACCTATGCCAAAGCCTATCAAAAGGCCCGCGAGGCCGGTGTTGAAATGCTGTGTTATGCGACGAGCCTATCGCCTAGTGGCATCCACTTGTCCCATTCGCTACCCGTAGACTAATCGCAACATTTTTATCCGCCACACTGGCGCTTATCCTCAATTCCGACTATTCAAACCCAAAATCACCTTGTTTTCGGAGCGCCCTGTGGAAGATAGCAATTCACCAAGATTGAACAAAGACGGCATCACCATTCACACGGCTGATGAATTTGAGGGTATGCGCCAAGCAGGTAGGCTGGCGGCAGAGGTTCTTGATATGATCGCCCAGCATGTCGATGTTGGCGTAACCACAGAACACCTCGATCAATTGTGCCACGATCATATGGTTGCGGCGGGTGCGCGCCCGGCTACGCTGGGCTATCGCGGGTATCCCAAATCCTCTTGTATTTCAATTAACCACGTTGTCTGCCACGGTATTCCTTCCGACAAAAAACTGCGCGACGGGGATATTTTGAACATCGACGTGACCTGCATTCTTGATGGCTGGTTCGGGGATTGTTCGCGCATGTATGTGGCCGGAAAACTGAACCGAAAAGCGGAACGCCTGATCCAGATCACCCACGACAGCCTGATGATTGGCATTGATCAGGTAAAACCTGGCAACACATTTGGCGATATCGGCGCAGCAATCCAGCGCTATGTAGAAGCAAACCGTTGTACAGTGGTCCGTGATTTTTGCGGCCACGGCCTTGGGCGCGTGTTCCATTCCGCACCTAACGTTCTGCATTATGGCCGTTGGGGCACGGGCGCCGTTCTGGAAGAAGGTATGTTTTTCACAATCGAACCAATGGTTAATCTGGGTCGACCAGAAACCAAAGTTCTGGCGGATGACTGGACGGCTGTTACCAAAGACAAATCCCTTTCTGCACAGTTTGAGCATTCACTCGGTGTGACGGCTAACGGATGCGAGATATTTACAGAATCACCTGCAGGAACCTTTTACCCGACTTGGCGCTAACAAATCGTTAGCGGAAAGAAAGAGAACATTTTAGGAACACCTTAACCCAATTGCCCGAATGTCGAGGCATGAGAAACACTGATTCTACCCCTGCCTTCAATGAAAAGCCCCTGTTCGGGTTTGCGTTTGATTCCACTTATCCGGTTATCTCCGATGCAGACTCCTGCAAGGATCATCGCAAAAGGCTGCGCCAGCGTTTCATGCGTGCTGGCACCATTGCGTTGCAAGATTATGAAATGCTGGAACTGATATTGTTTCGGGCGATTCCGCGCCGCAATGTTAAACCATTGGCGAAGACCCTGTTGGCGCGATTCGGCGACTTTAATCGCGTGATTTCCGCTCGCCCCAGCCTTTTGGCAGAGGTTCAGGGCGTTGGCGATGCCGTGGTGCAAGAGCTGAAAATAATAGAGGCAGCAGCGCATAGCCTGGCACAGGCCAAAGTTCTTCATACCGATGTTTTATCCTCTTGGGGCGCATTGATGCGCTATTGCAAAACCACTATGGCGCATAGGGAAACCGAGCAGTTCCGCATCTTGTTTCTGGATCGCAAAAACGTTTTGATTGGAGATGAAGAACAGCAGAAAGGCACAGTGGATCATGTTCCGGTTTATCCACGCGAAGTCGCCAAACGCGCCCTCGAACTGAATGCAAGCGCGGTGATCTTGGTGCACAACCATCCATCCGGCGATCCCTCCCCCTCTCAGGCAGACATTGACATGACGATCCTTGTAGAAAATGCTCTACGGGCAATCGGAGTTACGGTTCACGACCATATAATTGTCGGCAAAGAAACTGACAGCAGTTTCCGCTCTTTGGGTTTACTCTAGGAAATTCATCCCCTGCAACTCGCCGGAAAAAATCGCTCTGGCATTGTCCTGCGCATTGCGGATACGTATATGCGAGCGTGAAAGGATGAATTGATGTCTGACTCTGGAAAATTCCCCGGCTGGCATGGTACTACAATTGTAGGTGTCAAAAAGGACGGTAAAGTTGTTGTTGCGGGCGATGGACAAGTAAGCTTGGGGCAAACTGTCATCAAGGGGTCAGCGCGCAAAGTAAGGCGCATATCCCCCGGGGGCCATGACGTTGTTTGTGGGTTTGCCGGATCAACCGCAGATGCTTTCACCTTGCTAGAAAGGTTGGAATCCAAGCTGGAATCTGCACCCGGTCAGTTGGCAAAGGGATGCGTCGAGCTGGCCAAAGACTGGCGGATGGACAAATACCTGCGCAATCTGGAGGCCATGCTGATCGTCACTGACGGCGCGGACCTGTTTATTATTACCGGTGCAGGTGACGTTCTGGAGCCAGAAAACGATATTGCTGCAATCGGTTCTGGTGGCAACTTTGCACTGGCGGCCGCACGTGCACTTATGGATAGTGGCAAAGATGCTGAAATGATTGCCCGCAAGGCGCTGGAAATCGCCGCCGAGATATGCGTTTACACCAACGGCAACCTGACCGTTGAAAGCATCAAAAAGAACAAGGACTAAGCCTGTGACCGACTTGACCCCACGCGAAATCGTTTCCGAACTTGATCGATTTATCATCGGCCAGAACGACGCCAAACGCGCGGTTGCTGTGGCGCTGCGCAACCGTTGGCGGCGTAAGCAACTGGCGGACGACCTGCGAGATGAGGTTTATCCCAAGAATATTTTGATGATTGGGCCAACTGGTGTTGGCAAAACCGAAATTTCACGGCGTCTGGCAAAACTGGCCAAGGCGCCATTTCTAAAGGTTGAGGCCACCAAATTTACCGAGGTTGGCTATGTTGGGCGCGATGTCGAGCAAATTGTGCGCGATCTGGTGGACAGCGCGATTATTATGATTCGCGAACAAAAACGCGAAGAAGTAAAGGCACACGCACACGGGGCAGCAGAAGAACGGGTACTTGATGCCCTAACGGGCGAAGATTCGCGCGAACAAACGCGCGAATTATTCCGCAAAAAGCTGCGCGACGGCATGTTGGATGACAAGATAATCGAGTTGGATATCGCTGATTCCAGCAATCCGATGCAGATGTTAGATATCCCCGGGCAACAGGGTGGCAACATGGGGATGATGAATCTGGGCGATCTTTTCGGCAAAGCATTTTCCGGTAAAACCCAACGGCGTAAATTGACCGTTTCCGAGAGTTACAAGGTGCTGATTGAGGAAGAGGCCGACAAACTGGTCGATCAAGAATCTGTCACCAAGGAGGCCGTTACGGCGGTAGAAGAGAATGGCATTGTATTTCTGGACGAAATTGACAAAGTTTGCGCCCGGGCAGATGCTCGTGGTGCAGATGTTTCCCGCGAAGGCGTGCAGCGCGATTTGTTGCCCTTGATCGAGGGCACGACTGTTTCCACCAAGCACGGATCAGTGAAAACCGATCACATACTATTCATTGCGTCGGGCGCGTTTCATATTGCCAAACCCTCCGATCTGCTGCCCGAATTGCAAGGCCGTTTACCAATCCGTGTAGAGTTACGTGCGCTGACCGAGGATGATTTTATTCGCATCCTGACAGAAACGGACAATGCGCTGACTTTGCAATACTCGGCCCTAATGGCAACCGAAAAAGTGGAAGTCGCGTTCAGCGAATCCGGCATCAAAGCGCTGGCAAAAATAGCTGCAGAAGTGAACCAATCTGTCGAAAATATTGGTGCGCGCCGACTCTACACAGTGATTGAAAGAGTGTTTGAGGAGCTAAGCTTTAAGGCGCCGGATCAGGCGGGAACTGCGGTAACGATAGATGCCGAATATGTTGAAAAGCATCTTGGAGAACTGGCACGTAGTACCGATGTTTCGCGGTATGTTCTCTGATTTAGCGCTTTCGCCTTAGGTAAACATAATAGGCCCCGCTACCGCCGTGACGGTTGTGGGCTTGTGTAACCTGCAACACCAGTGAAGACAATTCAGCAGATTTTAACCACTCCGGCAGGCCCTGCCTCAGAACACCAACCTTTGGCCGGTTGAATTCATCATATCCCAGCATTTTGCCTTTACCCGTGATCACCAAAAGCAGCCGGTAATGGGCGCGGTGAGCGTTGTGAATATAGACATGCAAACGGGTGCGTGCTTGTTCAGCCGTCAACCCGTGTAAATCCAGCGTACCATCAATTTCCAGCTTACCCTTTAATAGCCGACGGAAGTTGCGCTGGTCCATATTGGGTGAGGTTTTAGCCGAAACGCTGTGGAATGCGGGTTGTTGATGTGTGGGGGGCTTGGTTTTCTGCCCGACCCGAAATGAATTGTGCTCCACTGCAAACACCGGGAGTTGCGGCTTTTTTGGTATTGGATGTTGCGACACCTGGAGGGGCGAAACCGGGTTTATCCCTTCCACCTGCTTGACAACTTTTTGCCACAACTCTGCTTCGGGCTGCGACAGTTGACGGGGATTTTTACGGCTGGACATATTCACCCCATAGCAACAGTTCATATGCGAAACTAGGTGCTAGCCCGACATCCCAAAGGCGGCACAAAACTCAGCCGCCCATTTGAACACTATTCGCCCGTTGCGACCAATTTCCAATTCGGATCGTTGCTACCCATGATACGCGCAAAGGTCCACACGTCCCGCTGCTTTTTGATCGCCGTCGCATCACCCTCAACCACTTCGCCGGATTCGTTTGTCACAACCGAGGTAAGCTCGCCCAGAAATTTCATAGTGATTTCTGATTCGTTATTGGCCGGATCAAACATTGCATCAACAATCTTGGTTTCGCGCACGCCAACAAAAGTGGCATCAATAACCAGCCCTTTGGATTTGCGATCCTCAATCACTGCCTCAAAGCTGGTAAAGACATCGTGCGACAGGAACTGTTTTAGCATATCCAGATCGCCGTTCTCAAAAGCCATCAGAATCATCTCATAAGCCTGACGCGCGCCTGATTGAAACTCTGTCACCGAGAAATCCGGTTCAACCTGCTTCATTGACAGCAATGCCTGTCCGGCACGACTGTCAATTTCCACATGATCGGCAATATCGGGATCAAGGCCGCCCTCGATAACCTCGAAATCGCGGGCCACGCCATTCTGAACGGGAGCCTTTTCGCGTGGTGGCTCGTATCCATCACGGGTTCCCAGCACATTTTTCAAGCGCAGGATCAAAAAAACCGCTATACCGGCAAGCACCAGCAGCTGAATTATTGCAGAATTCATGAGAAGCCTCTCAACTTTTTGTGGGGACAGGTGGAATTGTCCTAGGTTTGCACATATCTAGGGAAAAGACAGGTGCAAGTCTACCTGTAGCGTAATGACAGAGGTTCAAGAGAGTTCATGTGGTTGTTTTTGATTTTTGTTGCGATTCCGATCGTAGAAATCGGCCTATTTATTCAGGTAGGCGGATGGTTGGGATTGTGGCCAACATTGTTGATCGTTGTGTTGACGGCCTTTTTGGGAACCAACTTGTTGCGGCGGCAGGGGGTGGCAACGCTGGAAAAGTTGCAAGGTTCTGTTTCTAAGGGAGAAAACCCCATGGATCCGATTGCCCATGGGGCAATGATCCTTGTTTCCGGTGTGTTATTGCTAACGCCGGGCTTTTTTACCGATGGAATCGGGTTTGCATTGCTGTTCCCGCCAGTGCGGGGCGCGTTAATAAAATGGGGTGCTGCGCGTATTTTGCAGAGCAATACAGTCGTGTTCACTAATATGTCACAGGAGCCAGCTCGGAACGACAGGCAAAACGGGACGTTTGAGGGGGAATATACCGTTCTTGACGATGAGTCAGACAAACCGGGAGACTCCGGCTGGACAAAACCCCGCGAATAACCTGCGATTTGCGTTGTTCTTGTTTCCTAAACTTGCTACCAAATTTTCGATGATTTAATGGAGATAATCAAATGGCAGACGAAACAGCAACAGAGAATTCCGGCGCTGAGGCCCCACAGGCCGCGCCATCAATGAAGATTGTGAACCAGTATATTCGTGATCTCTCATTTGAAAATATTGCTGCCCAGAAAAACCTTGGCGGTGAAATTCGGCCAGAGATCAATGTACAGGTCAATCTGGATGCCCAGAAAAAGGGTGAGAACCAGTTTGAGGTTGCGCTTAAACTGACCGTTAATGCAGAGTCTGGCGAAGACAGTGTTTTCGTTCTGGAATTGGATTACGCCGGCCTTTTTGTCATCGAGAACCTGCCGGAAGAACAGCTGCACCCCTATCTGATGATCGAATGCCCACGCATGATGTTCCCGTTTGTCCGTCAATTGGCACGCAATATCACAGCTGACGGCGGTTTCCCGCCACTGAATATTGATAACATCGACTTCATGGCCCTGTATCGCGCCGAATTGCAGCGTCGTGCAGCGGCATCCAACTAGGTTTTAGACCAGAAAGCACCTTCGCCCAATTTTTGTACGAAGGTGCCATGAGCCTGCTTTTCCGCCTCGGTCATCCGGGGCGGTAATTTTTTGGCGCGTTGAGGAATTTTCCAATCGGTCTGGGTACCTTGGCTTGCCACGTCGGTCCCCGCCACCACGTTCAATGCAAAATCCGGCTGACGACCACCGATCAGTTCCAGATAGACTTCTGCCAGAATTTCACTATCCAGCAATGCGCCGTGTTTTTCGCGGGCAGAGTTATCAACGCCAAAACGCCGACACAGGGCATCAAGCGAGTTTTGCGCACCGGGAAACCGCCGCCGCGCCATAGCCAGCGTATCAATAGACTGGGACATTGGCAGTTTTGGCAAACCCATCCATTCAAATTCTGCATTCAGGAATTTCATGTCGAAAGTAGCGTTGTGAATCACCATTTTGGCGCCGTCAACGAAATCCAGAAAATCTTGCCCAATCTTTTTGAAAACCGGCTTGTCCGACAGAAATTCTGAACTCAGTCCATGAACATCAAACGCCCCTTGCGGCATATCGCGTTCTGGATTGATATATTGGTGATAAATTCGGCCCGTGGGCAGATGATTGAGCAGTTCTACACCACCAATTTCAACGACCCTGTCACCGCTAAACGGATCAAGACCAGTGGTTTCCGTATCCATTACGATTTCACGCATCAGGTGTCTTTCCGCTAATTTTCGCGATTAGTTGCAACACAAATTCCTGCGCTGCCGCTGGTGTTGTGGTTTCCAACACGTAATCTGCCCTTTGGCGCTTTTGTACATCTGGCATTTGTTTTGCCAGGATAAACTCAAAGGTTTCTTCGCTCATTTCGCCACGTTCCATAACCCGGCGTTTCTGTTCTTGCGGTGATGCTGTAACAACCAGAACCGCATCACATAATTGATCACCTTTAGTTTCGAAAAGCAAAGGGTGATCAATAACAACAAGAGGCACACCTGACTCTATCGCTGCGGTCAAGAAATCTTCACGACTTTGGGATACCAAGGGATGAACCAGTGCCTCAATTTCTTGCAGTAATTCTGGGCGTTCGGCGATATACAGCTTGAGGGTTCCACGGTCAACTTGTTGATTTTTAACAGCTTCTGGAACCAATTTCGCAATGGCATGAACTGCCGGGGTATCCCCTTGGTACAGATCATGAACAGTTGCATCCGCATCCCAAACCGGAACATTTTCCGCAGAAAACAGCTTGGCTGTTGTCGATTTTCCCATACCGATAGAACCGGTTAGGCCCAGAATAAAAGGTTTACTCGACTTCATGATGCTAACACCGCTTCTCTCAAGGCTGCATCTACCTCAGGTCTTTGACCAAACCAGTCGTGAAACCCTGGAACCGCTTGATGCAACAACATTCCCAGACCATCCACCGCCAACAATCCACGTTGTTCAGCCTGAAGCAGGAAATCTGTCTTTAGGGGGTTATAAACAATATCAGTCACCAAAGCCCCAAAGGGCGCCTTAGCCAGCGAGACTTCCAGCGGTGGCTGTCCAACCATACCCAATGACGTGGTGTTCACAATGGTGGCGGCATCACTGAACAGATCATGCACCTCTGTCCAGTTGCGAACTTCTACCCGTCCGCCAAAATGGCTTTGCAAAACCTCTCCTCGCGCCCGGGTGCGGTTGGCCAGGATCACCTTTGGGGCCCCTTCGGCCAATAAAGAAGAAATCACCGCCCGCGCCGCGCCACCTGCGCCCAGGACAACCGCAGTACCCGCAGTGGCATCCCAATCTGGTTCTTCCTGTTTCAGGTTATTGATAAACCCGATCCCGTCAGTGTTATCCGCATGAATGCCGCCATCCGCCCGAAAAGAAATCGTATTAGCGGCACCAATCAAAGCTGCACGATCAGTAACGGAATTGGCAATCGCCAGAACGCTTTCTTTGTAGGGAATAGTTACGTTTACCCCGACAAAACCAAGCCGCGGCATTGAACGGAGCGTTTCTTCGAATTCCTGCAAACGAATGCCAACGGGCACATAATACCCCTCCAACCCGTATTTTTTCAGCCAATAGCCATGAATACGGGGGGATTTACTGTGGGAAATCGGCCACCCGACAACGCCAGCCAAGGGAATACGTTCGGTTGTCATTCTGTCAGAACTCCTCTGGTTCTAAGAAAACCCAGCACCTCAATCAGGGGCAGGCCCAGAATGGTAAAGTAATCCCCCTGAACCCGTGTGAATAATTGTACACCTTCGGTTTCCAGTTTGTAACAACCAACTGTGGTGAGCAGATCATTTTTGTGCTGCTTGATATACGCATCAAGAAACTGATTCGAAAATTCGCGCATCACTAATTGCGCACGGCCAACATGGCGCCACACCGGCTTGCCATCCTCAAAAATAACCACAGCGCTAAGCAACTGATGGCCCTGCCCGCGCAGCTTGCTAAGGTGGATTCTTGCTTCAGTCAAATCCCGGGGCTTGCTAAAGATTTCTCCATTACATACCAGTATCTGATCTGCCGAAATAACCAGATGATCAGGATGTTTTCGGCTGACCCGCATTCCCTTATATTCAGCCAATGTGTCAACTATATCCAAGGGTCGAGTACCTTCAGCCTGAAGGGATACCAGAATAGATGCCTCGTCCACGGGCGAAACCAGAACATCAAATTGAATTCCGGCGTTGCTCAATAGCTGTTGTCGGGCAGAAGAACCGGAGGCGAGGATTATCTTATGTTTCATAAGAAAGCTTTACGGTGTTCCGAATGCAGTTTCCAGATGGTTAAATAGCCGCTGGATAAACCCTGCAAAAGGTTTGTACTGAATTGGGGATAACTGGGGACAATATTGGTAACTTTAGCAAATCGGGAGGAAATCGAAATTAGTGGGATTTTTACCCTTCGTCTTTCAAAAGTTTTCCTCAACTGTATAACTTTTCCAGATCCCTCCTATACAGTGGATTGTTTGCAATTATTCTTTACCTATAATGTATTTTTCAACAGAAACATTTTTATTAAGTATTTGTTTTTTAATTGTAATAACAGTTATTCACCATTTGTTATCGTGTTTAAAATTGCAGAAAGGTTTCATGGGACACCTGTTGATAAATAAGTAATCCACAGAATTTTTCCTTCCCTACTACATAATCATCTTTTCTAAATATCATTTATTATTATTGTATAATGGCAAAGCTTGGATCACTGGGCTAATGATAGATTTCAAAAACAAGTGAAAGCTAAAATGACTGAACAGCTGGCTGATGTGTATCCCTGGATAAAATCTTTACATATCATTTCGGTGATATCTTGGATGGCAGGTTTATTATATCTACCACGCCTCTTCGTAAACCATGTTGAACGCGCACCTAACGGTTCCGAGATGGCGGAAATTTTCAAGGGTATGGAATATCGTTTGTTGCGCTACATTATGAACCCCGCGATGATTGCCACATGGTTGTTTGGTCTCCTCTTGGCAGTCACACCAGGAATTGTTGATTGGGCTTCTGGATACACATATGTGAAACTGGTGATGATTTTGGGAATGACAGGATTTCATCAATGGCTTGGTTTGCGCAGGAAGGTTTTTGAGCAAGATCAGAATACAAGATCAGGAAAACACTATCGGATTGCAAACGAGGTGCCGACATTGATGATGATTATCATCGTGATAATGATTGTTGTACGTCCTTTCTAAAAGGAAAATTTGACAATTTGGTGCCAGCACTTTAACTGAACGTAATCAGCTCGGTTTCCCCAACCGTTTATGGGCTTTTCTCAGAAATATAAAATATGACGTCGGGCTAAGTCCGCGATAGGTGGTATTCATGGAACAGGAAAAAATTTCCCTGTCTGAACTCAAGGCCAAAGCACCGGCTGATTTGTTGAAATTTGCAGAAGAGTGGGAAGTTGAAAATGCTTCCACTTTGCGAAAAGGCGACATGATGTTCGCGATCCTCAAGGAAATGGCAGAGGAAGGCGCTGAAATTTCCGGAGACGGTGTTTTGGAAGTTCTGCAAGACGGTTTTGGTTTCCTGCGATCACCAGAGGCTAATTATCTGGCCGGACCCGAAGATATTTACGTAAGCCCGACAATGATTCGTAAACATTCACTGCGCACCGGCGATACGGTGTTGGGGATTATGCGTTCGCCGGACCAAGGGGAACGGTATTTTGGCTTGACTAAAGTCTCAACCATCAATTTTGCCGATCCAGAGGAAGTTAAGCACAAGGTGCATTTTGATAACCTGACACCGCTGTATCCTGATGAGCGGCTGAAAATGGAAATTGAAGATCCAACCATTAAGGATAAAACGGCCCGAGTAATCGACTTGGTTGTACCAATCGGCAAAGGCCAGCGTTGTTTGGTTGTTGCGCCCCCGCGTACAGGTAAAACGGTTATTCTGCAAAATATTGCAAATTCGATCGAAAAAAATCACCCGGAGTGCTATTTGATCGTTCTGCTGATTGATGAACGACCAGAAGAAGTTACCGATATGCAGCGTTCGGTTAAGGGCGAAGTAATTTCTTCGACTTTTGACGAGCCAGCGACCCGTCACGTTGCAGTTTCTGAAATGGTGATTGAGAAAGCCAAACGTTTGGTGGAACACAAGCGTGACGTGGTTATTTTGCTAGACTCCATCACACGCCTTGGTCGTGCCTATAACACGGTTGTACCGTCGTCTGGTAAGGTTCTGACCGGTGGTGTGGACGCAAATGCGCTGCAACGCCCCAAGCGTTTCTTTGGTGCCGCACGTAACATTGAAGAAGGCGGTTCATTGACGATTATCTCAACAGCGCTGATTGACACTGGTTCGCGGATGGATGAGGTGATTTTTGAGGAATTCAAAGGCACCGGTAACTCGGAAATTGTACTGGATCGTAAGATAGCTGATAAACGGGTTTATCCAGCCATCGACATTCTGAAATCGGGTACCCGCAAAGAAGAGCTACTGGTAGAAAAAGGTGATCTGACTAAAACCTTTATGCTGCGCCGCATTCTGAATCCGATGGGTACAACGGACGCGGTTGAGTTCCTGCTGAGCAAACTGAAGCAAACAAAGACCAATCAGGACTTCTTCGATTCGATGAATAGCTGATAGAATAACCTTTTAAACCAAAGGGTTAAATATGAATGAGACGATATTTGCTCTGGCAACAGCCAAGGGGCGCGCAGGAATTTCAGTGCTGCGCCTCTCGGGGGCGAAAGCATTCGAAATTGCGGAAAAGATATGCGGTTCGAAGGTTACACCGCGACGCCCGAGTTTGCGACGCCTGATTTCATCTGAGGATGTCATACTGGACGAGGCGCTGGTTCTCGCCTTTGAGTCTGGTGCCAGCTTTACCGGCGAAGACGTGGTCGAGTTCCAATGTCACGGTAGCCCGGCAGTGGTTGATGCGCTAACAAGGGAGCTGTCCGATTTTTCACCAGCAAGATTGGCTGAACCCGGTGAATTCACTCGACGTGCTTTGGAAAATGGCTGCCTTGATCTTAGTCAGGTCGAAGGCCTGTCTGATTTGCTTGAGGCGGAAACTGAAGCGCAGCGGGTTCAAGCATTCCGAATCATGCAGGGGTCGCTATCTGACAAGGTAAATAATTGGCGGAATGACCTGATTCGTGCAGCGGCCTTGATCGAGGCTACAATTGATTTTTCGGATGAAGACGTTCCTATAGACGTTTCCCCTGAAGTAGCCATCCTCACGGCGCGCGTAAGGGCTGATCTGGAAAAAGAAATCACCGGTAGTTTTGTAGCCGAGCGTATTCGTGATGGTTTTGAAGTGGCAATAGTTGGGCCGCCGAATGTTGGTAAATCAACCCTGTTGAATGCACTGGCTGGCCGCGACGCGGCAATAACTTCTGAATTTGCCGGAACAACGCGCGATGTGATTGAGGTTCGCATGGATATCGACGGGTTGGCAGTCACGCTGCTGGATACGGCTGGTTTGCGGCAAACGGACGACCACGTTGAATCCCTGGGCATTGATCTTGCGGTTCGACGCGCTAAAGCCGCCGATATTCGTGTATTTCTCCTCGAGAGCGGCAAGGAAATCGAAGGTGAGTTACAGCCACAACCGGATGATATCGTTGTTGTCGGAAAAGCAGACTTAGATCAAACTATTGGCGTAGTGGGTGTTTCGGGTTTGCACGGGCAGGGGGTTGACCGGTTGATTCGTCGAATTTCTGCTGTTCTTTCTGGTCGATCCGCCCTTGCGCAAAACGCTGTTCGTCAAAGACATCGGGTTGCCATGCGTCAGGCAATAACTTTCCTGTCCTCGGCCGAAGATTTGCTGGAGGATTACCAGAACACATCAGAGCTTTTGGCAATGGAATTGAATAGTACTGTTCACGCACTGAATTCCCTTATAGGACAGGTTGGTGTAGAAGAGCTTCTGGATGAGATATTTTCGAGTTTTTGCTTGGGAAAGTAGGAGTGTTTCACGTGAAACAAACCGGTTATGATGTATTGGTTATTGGTGGTGGTCATGCGGGTGCTGAGGCGGCGCAGGCAGCTTGGCGCATGGGTGCAAGAACTGCTTTGATCACACATAGTTTTGCCAAGATTGGCGAAATGTCTTGTAACCCGGCGATTGGCGGGCTCGGTAAAGGCCATCTTGTTCGAGAAATCGACGCCTTGGATGGCGTTATGGGGAGAGTTGCTGATAAATCTGGAATCCAGTTCCGTCTTCTCAATCGACGCAAAGGGCCTGCAGTTCAGGGACCGCGTACACAATCTGACAGGGTACTTTATCGCCAGGCAATGCAGCTGGAGTTTACGAATAAGCACGGTTTGGACGTTATTGAAGCAGAAGTGGTTGATTTTCAAATAAAATCCGGACGCGTTACCGGCGTTGTATTGGCAGATGGTACATATATTTCCAGTCATGCGGTGATTTTGACAGCCGGTACATTTCTCAGGGGCGTCATCCACATCGGTGATGTAGCCACCCCGGGCGGACGTATGGGAGATCTCCCCTCTGTTGGATTGGCCGAGCGGTTGGATTCATTTGATTTGCCTAAAGGAAGGCTTAAAACCGGAACACCGCCGCGTTTGGATGGCCGGTCAATAAATTGGGATGTTCTAGAAAGCCAGCCAGGGGATGAAAACCCCACTATGTTCTCCTTTCTTTCAAAAGGTCCAGTTGCACAGCAAATTTCTTGCGGTGTGACTCACACAAATCAGAAAACACATGACATTATTGCGCAAAATCTGAGTTCCTCTGCAATGTATGGGGGGCATATTGAGGGCGTGGGCCCGCGATATTGTCCTTCTATAGAGGATAAAGTAGTTAGGTTTTCTGACAAAGAATCGCACCAAATTTTTCTGGAACCGGAGAGTTTGCAGGGAACAACTGTCTACCCGAATGGCATTTCGACGTCTCTGCCCGAAAAAGTGCAGAAAGAATATGTGACATCCATTTTTGGCTTGGAAGAGGCGGTTATCGTTCAGCCTGGCTATGCAATTGAATATGATTATTTTGATCCGCGCGCTCTTCGCTCCACTTTGGAAGTGAAGGATGTTCCGGGGCTGTTTTTTGCAGGCCAAATCAACGGCACTACAGGCTATGAAGAGGCTGCGGCGCAGGGTTTGGTCGCAGGCCTGAACGCAGCAAGTTCAGCATTGGGAAAAGAACCTGTGAGTTTTGGGCGTGAAATGGCCTACATTGGTGTTATGATTGATGATCTCATCACCCGAGGGGTAAGCGAACCTTACCGGATGTTTACCTCGCGGGCGGAATACAGATTGCTGTTGCGGGCGGACAATGCAGATCAAAGATTGACAGCGTTTGGGAATGACATTGGCTGTGTGGGTGAAAACCGATGGTCAGAGTTTCGTCGGAAAATGTCGCTATTGAGTGGCGCAAAGGCCCGCTTAAAGGCAAGAACTGCTACGCCAAACGAAGTAGGGGCAGTAGGAGTTTCAATCCGTAAAGATGGACAGAGGCGCGATGGAATGGAGTTATTGTCGTATAAGGATATCGGGTTTTCGAAGCTGACAAAAATTTGGCCCGATTTGTCCGATGTGGATGATGCTACGGTTGAACAGCTTGAAAAAGATGCAGTTTATCAAAATTACATCAATAGACAGCAGGCTGATATTGATGCAATGCATGGAGACGAAATGTTGAAAATCCCTGCAGGGGTTTCATATATAGGAACACCGGGCCTTTCTATTGAACTACAGCAAAAGCTGGAACGTACACGGCCAGAAACCTTGGGGCAGGCTCGCAGAATTGATGGAATGACACCGTCTGCTTTGACTTTGTTGTTGGTAAAAATTAAGAAGATGACGGTGGGGAAACGTGCCTGATGGCAGATGACGCACAGTTTCGGCAGCTATCCAGGATCGTAGATGTTTCATATGAAACATTCACTAAGATATCTATCTATCATAAATTGTTAGAGAAATGGAATATGTCGATCAACCTTGTGGGTAGGTCAACAATTGAGAATGGCTGGGAGCGCCATTTTTTGGATTCAGCACAATTGTGGCCCGAGAGCACCGAGTTTAAGTACTGGGTTGATATTGGTTCAGGGGCCGGTTTTCCAGGTTTGCTGATCTCCATTATTGCGTCTGAATTGCGACCAGATGCCAAATTTCATCTTGTTGAGAGCGATGCGCGCAAGTGCGCTTTCCTTAGAAATGTTTCACGTGAAACAAGTGTACCTGTGAAAGTACACAATTGTAGAATAGAAGATTTCAGCGGATCTCAGGCTGATTTTTTATCCGCCCGAGCTTTGGCACCTCTAGACAAACTTTTAACCTATGCAGAGAAAATTCTGGCTCCTGCAGGGGAATGCCTGTTTTTGAAGGGAAAGGATTGTGATAAAGAGCTGGAGAAGGCCTACAAGAACTGGGATTTCAAACTGGATAGAAGGCCCAGTATTGTTCAAGGGGATAGCAGCGTCCTCAAAATAGGAGACATTAGTCGTGCCAAACCCTCTTGAAGTTATAGGTAAATCTCAAATTATTTCTGTTGCAAATCAGAAGGGTGGCGTGGGAAAAACAACAACTGCAATAAACTTGGGTACGGCCATGGCCGCGGTGGGCAAGCGGGTTTTGTTGATTGATCTTGATCCGCAAGGAAATGCTTCGACGGGTTTAGGGGTTGATGTAAGCGATCGTATTTATACAACGTATGATGTTTTAGTAGACAGGGTACCGCTTGAAAAAGCTATTCTGGAAACAGGGGTTCCGAATCTGTTTCTCGCCCCGGCCACTGTTGATCTCAGCTCTGCCGATGTTGATCTCGTACATGATCAGCGTCGGGTGCTGCGGCTGCGGATGGCAATTGACGAAGCGCGCCAGAGTGGGCACGACTTTGACTACATTATGATTGATTGCCCACCGTCGTTGAACTTGCTGACCTTGAATGCGCTTGCCTGCAGTGGTTCTGTGATCGTGCCCCTACAGGCCGAATTTTTTGCATTGGAGGGGCTTTCTCAACTTATGCTAACCATTCGGGAAGTGCGGCAAAGCCTTAATCCGGTGCTAAAGATCGAAGGAATTGTCTTAACAATGTTTGACCAACGCAATAACCTGTCACTTCAGGTTGAGAAGGACGTGCGCGACAACCTTGGCGATCTGGTGTACGAAACTAAGATCCCCAGAAATGTTCGTTTGAGTGAAGCTCCGTCTTTTGGAATTCCCGCAATCTTGTACGATCATAAAAGCCGGGGAAGCATTGCATATCAAAAGCTTGCGGCGGAAATTTTGCGTAAAGCTCAATAATTACCGGTCAAACCGGAGCATTCTCAAGGAGGGCAAACGAATGGCGAATAAAAAGGAAAAACGAGGGTTGGGGCGTGGCCTATCCGCCTTAATGGCGGATATTGAACCGGTTGAAGTTCGGCGCGGCGGTAATACGGGTTTAGAAGGCGGCGAAAGGCAGGTTCCGATTTCTCGGGTTCGGGCAAATCCTGACCAGCCGCGAAAAACGTTTGACGAGCAGGAGTTGCGTGAACTTTCTCGCTCCATTGCGGAAAAAGGTATAATTCAACCGCTTATTGTTCGCCCCGATCCCTCGCAGCCAAATCAGTTTCAAATTGTCGCGGGTGAGCGACGTTGGCGGGCAGCTCAGCTCGCCAAGGTGGATTCTGTGCCGGTACTTGTCCGGGCTTTGGATGATTTGGAAGTTCTTGAGATCGCGATTATTGAGAATATTCAAAGGGCTGATCTGAACCCGGTGGATGAAGCGGCCAGCTATCAACAGCTTATGGACAAATTTGGCCATACACAGGAGAAACTGTCTGAAGCACTTGGTAAAAGTAGAAGTCATATAGCCAATATGTTGCGGTTGTTGGGCTTGCCTGAGCCAATTCTAGGCTTGCTTCGGGGCGGGAACCTAAGCACGGGGCATGCTCGTGCCCTAATAACAGCGCCTAATCAGCTTGATCTTGCGCGTGAAGTTATTGCCAAAGGGCTCTCAGTGCGCCAAACCGAAGCACTGGTCAAGCGAGCAGCGCAGCCGAAAAAGGAAAAGAAAGCGGCGCCAGTAAAAGACGCAGATACACGCTCCCTTGAGGTTGATTTGTCTGCCAATCTGGGAATGAAGGTTGCGATTGCTCATCGGGACGGATCAGAGAATGGTGCTGTAACAATCAAATATAAAACTTTTGACGAGCTGGACGAGATTTGTAGAATTTTGTCGATTACTCATTCGGCCGGGTCCAAATAAAAGTTGTAACACCTGACAGAATAATGAAATGCAGGAGTAGAAACCAGGGCCTAAGGTCCAGAAAAAGGGCGAATAAAAAGCCTGCTATAATAGTAATGGTAGCCACGCGTTTCATCTGTATGCTGATCGCACCCGTTTCATTCCAGTCCTTGATTGGAGGTCCAAATGTATTGTGGTTTATCAACCAGTTATGAGCAAATTCAGATGATCTCGCAAAGAAAAAGGCCGCTAACAGAAAAAATGGAACTGTGGGCAATAGAGGAAGAAATATTCCTATGGCCCCTAGGGCCACGCTTGCCGCACCACCAATGAACCATATACTACGCATTTTGAGCCACTTCTAGTTTGTGAGAATTTCGCCCAAAAGCGCGTTTAAGACAAGCCTGCCTTTGGGTGTTGTTTTAATATTTTGGTTGGACAATTTCAAAAAACCATCGTCCTCCAATTGGCGTAAATGAGCGATATCAAACCGTTGCGGGTTAAGTTTTTGCAACCTTTCCAGGTTACTACCCTCGGCAAGACGCAATGACATGAGTAGGTATTCTGAAAATTGGTCATTTGGTGAGATTGTTTCAGAAATTACAGTTGCTGTTTCGGCGCTTTCAATTTTGGCAAGCCACTCTTCAGGGGAGAGTGGCGATTCAAAGGCAAGTTTATTGCCGCCCAAAGTCATTCTTCCATGGGCTCCGGGGCCTATGCCAACATAATCTCCATATCTCCAGTAAATCAAATTGTGGCGACATTCGGCGCCTGATTTTGCATGATTTGAAACTTCATAGGCATTTAGACCCGCAGCGCTACAAATATCTTGGGTGGCATCAAACATTTCTGATGCTAGATTGTCGCTAGGTAGATCACGCAGTTTGCCGCGTTGATAGAGATCGCCAAACCTCGTGCCATCCTCAATGGTTAGTTGGTAGAGAGATAAATGATCGACCGCCATAGAAAGGGCTGTTTTGAGCTCATGACACCAACTTGAAAGGGCCTGCCCCTGTCGAGCGTAAATTAGATCAAAACTGACAGTGTTGAATATTAACTTTGCAATATCAAATGCTTGCCGTGCATCGGTAACAGAATGTAACCGCCCAAGCGCCTTGAGATCTGGATCATTGAGGGCCTGAATTCCCATTGAGATTCGATTGATTCCCGACTCTGAAAACCCTTTGAAACGTGTCACCTCTACTGAGGTTGGATTGGCCTCCAAACTAACCTCTACGGAGCTGGAAACACTCCAGTTTTTTCTGACTGCTTCCAGAATGGTTGCAACAGTTTCGGGCAGCATCAAACTTGGTGTGCCCCCACCGAAAAAGACTGTATCAACGGTTCGGTTCGGGGTGAGGCGGGCGTGATATTCGATTTCCTTGACAAAGGCACGTGCCCACCTTGCCTGATCCACGGCTGTGCGGACATGAGAGTTGAAGTCGCAATAGGGGCATTTCGATTGACAAAAAGGCCAATGGAAATAAATGCCGAAACCCGCATTTTGCCAGTCTTTAGCCACGTAAACACTCAATCAGTTTATCAAAGGCGTCGGCACGATGGCTCATGGCGCGTTTTCTAAAAGGTTCCATCTCTCCGAATGTTTGGCCATGTCCCCTGGGCATGAACATGGGATCAAAGCCGAAACCGTTTTCCCCTCGTACTGGCCAAACCAACCGGCCCTCTACTTTTCCCTCAAATATTTCGTCATCTCCGTTTGGCCATGCAAGGCATAAAGTGCACCGAAAGCGTGCAGTGCGCGGCTCACTGGCTTTACGCTCTTCCAGTTTTGACCAGACCTTCCCCATCGCCATCGGAAAATCGCGACCGTTGTCGGTTTCAGCCCAATCAGCAGTATAAACACCGGGTTGCAGATCAAGCGCATCAACCTCTATTCCGCTATCGTCGGATAAGGCGGGCAGACCTGATTTTTGTGCCGCATAATGCGCCTTAATGCGGGCATTTCCGGCGAAATTGTCTTCAGTTTCCTCAGGTTCTTCAAAACCCAAATCCCCGGCTGAAACAACTGAAACCCCAAAGGGCTCCAGAAGTTCTGATATTTCCAGCAATTTTCCCTTATTGTGGGATGCCAAAACGATACTGGATTCGGTTAGTTTGCGCATTTACGTTGTCGCCTCTTTCTGGGCGATCACCAACTCTGCAACACCTTTTTCAGCCAGATCCATAAGTTGATCGAACTCGCTGCGGCTGAATGTTGCTCCTTCGGCCGAACTCTGTATTTCAATCAAGCCGCCACGGCCTGTCATGACAAAATTAGCATCTGTACCGGCTTCGCTATCTTCGGCATAATCCAGATCAAGGATCGCTTGTCCGGCATAGATTCCGCAACTAATAGCGGCGACATGATCAACAAGAGGGTCAATCTTGATTTCTCCGGCGGCCATCAAGCGGTTGATGGCGAGCCTTAATGCGACCCAGCCGCCTGTAATTGAGGCACATCGTGTTCCTCCATCGGCTTGCAAGACATCACAATCTACCGTGATTTGGCGCTCGCCTAACGCAACGCGATCAATACCCGCACGTAAGGACCTACCGATAAGGCGTTGAATTTCTTGTGTTCTACCGGATTGTTTACCTGCGGCGGCTTCTCTCCGGTTCCGTGTTGTTGTTGCGCGGGGTAGCATTCCATATTCAGCAGTTACCCAACCCAATCCGGTGTTTCTTAACCAAGGTGGAACCCGCTTTTCAACGGATGCGGTGCATAGAACATGGGTGTCGCCACATTTGATTATGCAGGAACCTTCGGCATGTTTAGTTGCGTTTACAATTATTTCTACAGGGCGCAAAGCGTCCAGAGTTCGACCGGAGGGGCGCATACTCGTATCCTTTTTTGTTTAGCGGGTGATACCCAATTCGCACAGCAACCGCAAACCAAGATTGACCAATAAGGCGGGGGTAATTACTGATAGTCATCTGCCCTAGGGAGCAAACACGTGACCGCAAACAGTATTGATGATTTGAATGACAGGAGCCGGGAGGTATTTCGGCTGTTGGTCGAATCATATCTGGAGACCGGTGATCCGGTTGGCTCTCGCACTTTGACTCGTAATCTTCGGGAAAGTATTTCCGCTGCTACGATTCGCAATGTAATGCAGGATCTGGAACATCTCGGCCTGCTGGATAGCCCTCATGTGTCAGCGGGGCGTATTCCGACCCAACTTGGACTAAGGATGTTTGTCGACGGACTGTTAGAGGTTGGCGATCTGTCTAATCAGGAGCGAAGAATAATTGAATCGTCGATGGAAAATGACGAGCAGGACCTGGGCTCTGCGCTTGACCGCGCTGGTTCTCTGCTCTCCGGCCTTACCCAAAGCGCAAGTATTGTGTTGGCTCCCAAGGCCGAAACGCCGATAAAACACATCGAATTTGTTTCTTTGTCGCCGGACAAGGCACTTGTTGTATTGGTTACTGCGGATGGTCAGGTTGAAAACCGGATGTTTACGCCTCCTATCGGTCAAACACCCTCTGCAATGCGTGAAGCAGCGAATTTTCTGAACGCGGTTCTTGCCGGCCATACCATCAATGAGCTGAAGGCTGTCGTTGAGCTTGAAATAAGCCGAAGACGCCAAGAACTTGATTCGTTGGCCCAAAATCTGATTGAGGTGGGCGTGGCTGCTTGGGAGAATACTGGCCATGAACAGGAACGGTTGATTGTTCGCGGGCGTTCCAATTTACTGGAAGAGGGCGCGAGCGAGGCTGACTTAAACCGGATAAAGGAACTATTCGACGACCTTGAGCGCAAGCGGGAAATTGCCCAGTTTCTGAATTTAACCGAGGAGGGTGATGGGGTTCGCATTTTTATTGGCTCTGAAAATAAACTTTTTTCACTTTCGGGTTCCTCTTTGGTCGTTTCTCCCTATATGAATGCTGACCGAAAGGTTATTGGTGCGATCGGAGTGATTGGGCCTACCCGGCTGAACTACGGCAGAATTGTCCCTATCGTTGACTATACAGCGCAATTGGTAAGTCGATTGATGTCGAACAGGAATTGAAGATGGCAGACGAAAAAGAAATCAAATCACCGGACGACTATTTTGACGATCTGGAAAACTTGGAATTCGAAGAGGTTGATCTGACGGCGGAGCCGGTAGAACAATCTGGTGTCGAAGTTTTGCAGGCAGAAATAGACACTCTCAAAGATCGCCTTATGCGGGCTATGGCAGAAGCCGAGAATATTCGAAAACGAGGCGAACGGGATCGCCGCGATGCGGAATCTTATGGGGGCACGAAACTGGCACGCGATTTGATGTCGGTGACAGACAATATGGCGCGGGCATTGGAAACCGTTACGGATGCGCAGCGCGAATCAAACAAGGCTTTGATTGAGGGTATTGAGCTGACGCAGCGCGAATTATTATCTGCATTCGCCAAGAATAAAATCACCCCGATTACCCCGGCTGTTGGTGACAAATTTGACCCCAAAATCCACCAAGCCATGTTTGAGGCCCCGTTTCCCCAAGTAAAAGCGGGTCATATCATTCAGGTAATGAATGAGGGTTTCATGATTGCAGACCGCCTGTTGCGCCCTGCGCAAGTTGGCGTATCATCTGGCGGATAAGATAACCCTTGAGGTGGAAAATGAATCAAGGCCATCGATCTATGCCCATCCTTCCTGCGAAAGACATCGCGGAAGCTGTTGCATTTTACTCCAACGGCCTTGGTTTTAGCCTAGCTGGAATCCTAAAGAATGATGACGGGCAGGATAATTTTGCCATTGTTCAGCTTGATGATATCACTGTCGGCCTAAAAAAATCTGACCGAAATGGCAGTGGGGAAGATTGGGCAGCATATTTCTACCTAGAAGACTTATCAGTTTTTGTTGATCAAATTCAAGGTAATGGCGTACGTATTGCACGTGGCCCCGAAGTTAGCTTCTATCATTGTAAAGAGGTTGAGGTGGTCGATCCTCAAGGCAATCAATTGTGCTTTGCTCAGGATTTAAAGCCGGGCGAAAACGGCCCCGGATTATGATTTTAACAACTCTTTGAGGTCATAAATCATCGAAAGTGCCTGCTTTGGCGTCAACTCGTCTGGCGAAATTTCGGCAACTGCTAATTCTAACTGTGAATCCTGTTTTACCAACGCCATAGGCGCTGGGGCTGCCGCAAACAGCGGCAAATCTTCAAATAGAGTATTCGATTTTGCACCATCCTCCCGGTCACCTTTCTCCAAAGCCTCCAAAACGACCCGCGCACGCTCCACCACAGAGGGTGGCAGGCCGGCCAGTTTTGCAACCTGTACCCCATAAGAGCGATCAGCAGCCCCTAGCTTGATCTCATGTAGGAAAATAATTTCCCCTTCCCATTCACGTACAGTAATAGTGGCATTCATCATACTGTCCAGCTTTGACGAAAGCTGTGTAAGCTCATGATAATGCGTAGCAAACAGGGAACGACATTGATTGACTTCGTGCAAATGCTCCAGCGTTGCCCATGCAATTGACAACCCGTCATAGGTTGCAGTTCCACGGCCAATTTCATCCAGAATAACCAAGGAATTTTTGTCAGCCTGATTGAGAATTGCTGCTGTCTCAACCATCTCAACCATAAACGTGGATCGCCCCCGCGCCAAATCATCAGAAGCGCCCACACGAGAAAATAACTGTGAAACAATGCCTATTTCCGCAATATCGGCGGGAACAAACGAACCCATCTGCGCAAGGATCGCGATCAGCGCATTCTGGCGCAGAAAGGTTGATTTACCAGCCATATTCGGGCCGGTCAGCAACCACAATCGTTTGGCGTCCTCGCTGTCACACGACAGATTGCAATCATTGGCGACAAAGGTAGTTTTCCCCTCTTTACGCAACACTGCCTCAACGACTGGGTGACGGCCCCCTACAATGTTAAACTTTCGATCGGAGGAAATGACAGGACGCGCCCAGTTTTCTTGAACGGCTATATCTGCCAAGGAAGATTGTACATCTATCGCTGCCAATGCGCGCGCAGCGAATGCGATTTCGTTGGCGTATGTCAGAATGGCCTGCCGAAGCTCCTCAAAAATTCTTTTTTCGATCTCCAACGCACGGCCGCCCGCATTCAGGATTTTGGTTTCCAGTTCCGACAATTCAACCGTTGTGAATCGCACCGCATTTGCTGTCGTTTGGCGGTGAATAAAGGTATCAGATAGCGGTTCGCCAAGCATCTTTTTCGCATGGGTCGCAGGTGTTTCTATGAAATATCCTAATACGTTGTTATGTTTAACTTTTAGGGACGGAATTTCCACCAGTTCCGAATACTCTTGTTGCAGTTTTGAGATGACAGAGCGGCCTTGATCTCGAAGTAGACGCATTTCGTCGAGTTCAGCATCCGTCCCGGAGGTCACAAATCCGCCCTCGCGGGCCAGAAGGGGCGGATCGGCGTTTAGAGCGGTGTTCAAAGTTTTGCAAAAAGGCACATGGTTTTGCAGGTACTCAACAGCTTGGTTCAAATCGTGCGGCAGTTCGGGCAAACTCAAATGGTCCGCCATTTTCTGCGCTTGAACCAACCCTTGGCGAATAGCAACCATATCGCGGGGTCCACCACGATCCAACGAGAGCCGCATCAAAGCCCGATCAAGCTCAGGAATATGCCGTAGAATACTGCGAACTTGTTCTTTCGTGCCTGTGTTGTCGTAAAAGAAATTCACAACGTCCAATCTGTTTTGAATCACTTGGCCATCTGTTGAGGGGCTGTTGAGCCGTGTTTCAAGTAATCGAGCACCAGCCCCTGTAATTGTGCGATCAATGACCCCGAGCAGTGCATTTTTTCGCTCTCCGCTAATGGTCCGGGTAATCTCCAGATTGCGGCGGCTGGCGGCATCAATGCTCATTGAGGCATTCATTCTTTCCTGCATCGGGGGGCGAACGAGGGGCAATTTTCCTTTTTGGGTGATTTCAAGATAATCAACGATTGCACCCATTGCACCGAGTTCCGCGCGAGAAAAATTACCGTAAGAATCAAGTGACTGAACTTTAAAGAGACTGCAAAGCCGCTGCATTGCGGCGGTGCTGTCAAAACTAGAAGCAGCCAGTTCTGTAGGTGAAGCTCCGCTATCGGTTATACATTCTTCTAACCATGTATCTGCTTGTCCACAAACCAATATTTCTTTTGGCGATAGTCTTGCCAACATGGGCGGTACTGCAGCCTTGGGGCATGATTGCGCAAAGAAATCACCTGTGGAAATGTCGACCCATGCAATTGCAGACTCCTCGCGTACCTCGCCATATGCACAGAGAAAACTGTGCTGGCGTGCATCCAGCAAGCTGTCTTCTGTCAGCGTTCCCGGCGTGACCAGACGCACAACCCCGCGTTTAACGACAGCTTTGTATCCGCGCTTTTTTGCCTCGGTCGGATCTTCCAATTGTTCGCATACAGCGACACGGAACCCCTTTTTGATCAAGGCCAGAAGATAGGTTTCGGCCGCGCGTGCTGGCACGCCGCACATGGGAATGTCTTTCCCCAAATGTTTTCCACGCTTGGTTAAGGCAATATCCAGTGCCTCAGCTGCCAATACTGAATCCTCAAAGAACATTTCGTAAAAGTCGCCCATGCGGTAAAATAGTATCGCGTCTGGATAACCCTCTTTGATCTCAAGAAATTGCGCCATCATTGGCGTTACGGAACCTGATTCTTTTGCCAATGGTTTATCCTCCAACATGCGTGGGCGGAAATTATCCGAGGTCAGGCATAAGGAAAACCCCCTTCTCAACGGTGTGTTGAACAATAATTAAGGGTGAGATAGGTTCACCAAGCTTATCACCAAGAAATGACCGGGTTCATGTCAAACAAAACAAAGATCACCGACGAAGAGGCGCTTGCCTATCACCTAGAACCCAAGCCGGGCAAGTTGGAGGTTGTTCCGACAACGCCGATGACGACGCAGCGGGATTTGTCATTGGCGTATTCGCCGGGTGTTGCAGTGCCGGTTAAGGCAATCGCGAAAAATCCGGAAACGGCCTATGATTATACCAGCAAGGGTAACATGGTTGCTGTGATCACCAACGGGACGGCGATTCTTGGTATGGGAAACCTTGGCGCGCTCGCTTCTAAGCCGGTGATGGAGGGTAAATCGGTTTTGTTTAAGCGATTTGCCGACGTGAACTCGATAGATCTCGAGTTGGATACAGAAGATGCGGATGAATTCATAAGTGCTGTGAAATTGATGGGGCCGAGTTTTGGTGGCATCAATCTCGAAGATATCAAAGCGCCAGAGTGTTTCATTATTGAACAGCAGCTAAAAGAGCTGATGGATATTCCGGTGTTTCATGACGATCAGCACGGAACCGCGGTTATTTGTGCTGCAGGTTTGTTGAATGCGTTGAAGATCAGCGATAAAAAAATTGAGGACGTGAAGATTGTGCTCAATGGTGCCGGTGCGGCAGGGATTGCCTGTATCGAGCTGCTGAAGGCAATGGGCGCGCGCCATGATAACTGCATTGTTTGCGATACAAAGGGCGTGATTTATCAAGGCCGCACCGAGGGGATGAATCAGTGGAAATCTGCCCACGCAGTCATTACAGATAAGCGTTCATTAACCGAAGCAATGGTTGATGCCGATGTGTTCTTGGGGGTTTCAGCTAAGGGTGCCGTGACGCCGAGTATGGTTGCATCAATGGGCCCGAATCCAGTTATTTTTGCGATGGCTAATCCTGACCCAGAGATCACTCCAGAAGAGGCACGCGCGGTACGCAGTGATGCGATTGTGGCAACGGGGCGTTCTGATTACCCCAATCAGGTGAATAACGTTTTATGTTTCCCGTATCTCTTTCGTGGTGCTTTGGATATCCATGCCAAGGCAATCAATGACGAGATGAAAATCGCCTGTGCAACGGCTCTTTCAGAGCTTGCACAACAAGAAGTTCCTGACGTTGTTGCAATGGCTTATGGAAAGAAGCTAAAGTTTGGTCCAGACTACATCATACCCACACCTTTTGACCCTCGTTTGATTACCCTTATCCCGCCGGCCGTGGCCAAGGCGGGTATGGAAACAGGTGTTGCACGGCGTCCAATTGTGGATATGGAAGAGTATGAGCTCGACCTGAAATCCCGCCTTGATCCGACAGCGTCGCTGCTCCAGTCGTTACATGTAAGGGCAAAAAATGCGCAGGCGACCATGGTTTTTGCAGAGGGTGACGACGAACGTGTTGTACGTGCTGCGGTGTCATACAGCCGGAACGGGTTGGGCCGCGCGATTGTAGTTGGGAGAGAAGATGAGATTGCAGAGATGCTCCGCACCGCAGGGTTGGGGGACGCGATTGATGAGATTGAAGTTGTGAACGGTAGAGTCACCGAGCATCTGCCAAAATACAGCGAATACCTCTATGCACGCCTGCAACGCAAAGGATACAATCAGGAAGATTGCTATAAACTGGTATCTCGTGATCGGCATGTTTTTTCAGCTCTGATGGTTGCTCATGGCCAGGCAGACGGGATGGTTACCGGAGCAACTCGAAAGGCCGCGAGCATTCTGGAATCCCTGAACCACGTATACGATGCCCGTCCGGGTGACGGCGCGGTCGGAATTACAGCTTTGTTGCATCGGGGCAAGCTGTTGTTCGTCGCCGATACACTGGTCCATGAATGGCCCGAGGCCGAGGATTTGGCAAATATTGCTGAACGGGCGGCAGATGTGGCCCGAAAAATGGGAATTGAGCCGCGTGTTGCTTTTGTCAGCTTTTCAAATTTTGGTTACCCTCAATCTGAACGTGCCGAGAAGATGTCGATGGGGCCGGAGGAGTTGGATAAACGGGGTGTTGATTTCGAATATGATGGTGAAATGACCGTTGATGTGGCACTTGATCCGGAAACTATGGCGAAGTATCCGTTTTGCCGTTTGTCGGGGCCTGCCAATATTTTGGTCGTTCCGGCACGACATTCTGCGTCAATTTCGGTAAAGCTGATGCAGGAAATGGCGGGCGCAACCGTGATCGGGCCAATTCTTTCCGGTATTGATGCGCCAATCAAAATGTGTGCCACCAACTCGACCGTGAATGATATTCTGAATATGGCTGTGATTGCAGCTTGCGACCACGTTTAGGTAACTTCTGATTCAAGCTAAGTTGAGACGCTTAAACAGAAAAGGGGCCGTAGACAGGCCCCTTTTTATGCTTGCTCAACCTTTCATTCCATCCCAGAAATGTTTGACTTTGCCGAAAAAGTTGGAGCTTTCAGGGCTGTTATTCTCGCCCAGTTGCTCAAACTCCCGAAGCAGTTCTTTCTGCTTGGAACTTAGGTTAACGGGAGTCTCCACTGCCAGCTCCAGAAACAAATCCCCCGCAACACTTGAACGCAGTGCAGGCATGCCCTTGGATTTCAGGCGCATTTGTTTGGAGGATTGTGCACCGGCTGGTACTTTGACCCGGCTTTTGCCCCCGTCGATGGTCGGCACTTCGATTTCGCCCCCCAAAGCTGCGGTTGCCATTGAAACCGGAACTCGGCAGAAAAGGTTAGGGCCTTCGCGCTCAAAAATCTGGTGGTTGGCTACTTCGATGAAGATATACAGATCACCCGTAGGGCCACCCATCATACCTGCCTCACCTTCGCCCGCCAGTCTGATCCGGGTGCCCGTCTCAACACCTGCCGGTATGTTTACGCTAAGCGACCGATCCCGTTTGGTGCGTCCGGCACCGGCGCAAGCGCCGCAAGGATTGGTGATAATTTGACCGCGGCCCGAACAGGTTGGGCAAGTGCGTTCAACTGTGAAAAAACCCTGTTGCGCACGAACTTTACCCATGCCCGAACAGGTCGGGCAATTCGAAGGTTCCGCTCCGTTTTCTGCGCCGGTTCCATTACAGCTTTCGCATGCGATAGAGCTAGCAACAGTAATGGTCTGCTGTTTTCCGGAAAAGGCTTCTTCGAGAGAAATGTTCAGATTGTACCGCAGGTCAGAACCTCGGGTCGCCCGTTGGCCGCCCCGACCTCCACCGCCGCCGAAAGACCCAAACAGATCATCGAAGACATCGGAAAAGGCGGATGAAAAATCACCGCCACCTTGGCCAAAGCCCGGGTGCCGACCACCGCCACCCATGCCACCTTCAAAAGCGGCGTGGCCATAACGGTCATACGCTGCCTTTTTGTCCCCGTCCTTCAGGACCTCATAGGCTTCGTTAACTTCTTTGAATTGTGCTTCTGCTTCAGGGTTGTCTGTGTTGCGATCCGGATGCAATTCCATGGCCTTCTTACGAAAGCCCTTTTTGATCTCAATCGTCGATGCACTTTTGACTACACCCAACAGTTCGTAATAATCACGCTTTGCCATGTCGCCTCCACGTTTTCGCCGCGACAGGGAATAAACCTGACGCGGCGATTTGGCTTTGGTCTAAGATTAGCGGTCGTTTTTGCCGAGATCTTCGAAATCGGCATCCACTATATCCTCATCAACGGGTTTTGGCTCATCGCCATCCATCCCATCCATGACCGGCTCGTCCGTTTCAGCAGCTTGCGATGCGTAAATGGCTTCACCCAGCTTCATTGCGGCCTCAGTCAAATCTTGCGAACGCGCCTTGATATTATCGACATTTTCTGTTTCCAAAGCTTCTTTCAAAACCTTGATGGACAGTACGATCACTTCGATGGTGGTTGGATCAACTTTGTCGCCGTGCTCTTCTACCGATTTCTCGGTGCCGTGAATCAAACCTTCGGCCTGCTTCTTGGCCTCAATCAGATCCTTGCGTTCTTTATCCGCCTCGGCATTTTCCTCAGCGTCCTTGACCATTTGCTCGATGTCATCATCAGACAAACCACCAGAAGCCTGGATCGTGATCTTATGCTCTTTGTTGGTACCTTTGTCTTTGGCGCCAACCGATACGATGCCGTTGGCGTCGATATCAAAGGTCACTTCGATCTGCGGCAGGCCGCGTGGGGCAGGAGGGATTTCTTCCAGGTTGAACTGACCCAGAATTTTGTTGTCCGCTGCCATTTCACGCTCGCCTTGGAAAACGCGGATGGTTACAGCATTTTGGTTATCTTCGGCGGTTGAGAAGATTTGCGACTTTTTAGTCGGGATCGTGGTGTTGCGGTCGATCAGACGGGTAAACAGGCCACCCAGCGTTTCGATGCCCAGCGACAATGGTGTCACATCAAGCAGGACAACATCTTTAACGTCGCCTTGCAGAATGCCGGCCTGAATCGCAGCGCCCATGGCAACCACTTCGTCCGGATTCACACCTTTATGCGGTTCCTTGCCAAAGAATTTTGTAACTTCGTCGAACACCATTGGCATACGGGTCATGCCGCCAACCAAAACAACTTCGTCGATCTCATCTTTGGACACGCCCGCGTCTTTCAATGCGGCCATACAAGGCTTCAGCGTTTTCTTGATCAAGTCAGAAACAAGGCTTTCCAGTTTCGCACGGGTCAGTTTCATAACCATGTGCAAGGGTTGGCCGGTTTTGCCGTCCATTGAGATAAATGGCTGGTTGATTTCAGTCTGCGCAGTCGAAGACAATTCGATCTTGGCTTTTTCAGCGGCTTCTTTCAGCCGTTGCAGCGCCATTTTGTCTTTGGTCAGATCAACGCCGTTTTCTTTTTTGAACTCGGAAGCCAAATACTCAACGATACGCAGGTCGAAATCTTCACCACCCAGAGCTGTATCGCCGTTGGTGGATTTTACTTCAAACAGGCCTTCGTCGATTTCCAGAATGGACACATCGAACGTACCGCCGCCAAGGTCATAAACAGCAATTGTTTTGCCACCTTCTTTGTCGAGACCATAGGCCAGCGCCGCAGCAGTTGGTTCGTTGATGATCCGCAGCACTTTCAGACCGGCAATTTTACCGGCATCTTTGGTTGCTTGACGCTGGGCATCGTTGAAATAGGCCGGTACGGTGATAACCGCTTCGGACACTTCTTCGCCAAGATAGCTCTCGGCAGTTTCTTTCATCTTGCCCAGAATAAATGCGGAGACTTGGCTGGGGGAGTATTTCTCACCCTTGACCGACAACCACGCATCACCATTGCCGCCATCGACAATGTTGTAAGGCAGGTGCTTCATGTCTTTTTTAACAGCCGGATCGTTAACCGAGCGGCCAATCAGGCGCTTTACGGCGAACAGGGTGTTTTCGGGGTTTGTAACCGCTTGGCGCTTCGCGGCTTGACCTACCAGTCGTTCGTCGTCTGTAAATGCGACAATTGACGGAGTCGTGCGTGCGCCTTCGGCGTTTTCAACCACTTTTGGCTGCGAGCCGTCCATGATTGCGAGGCAGGAGTTTGTAGTTCCCAGATCGATACCAATTACTTTGGCCATCAGATTTCCTTTCTTTCGGCGATGTTGGATTTCAAGCCCGCATTCGGCGCTCTAATTCCATCCCATTATAAGCCCGCTGAGTTGGGCCTTTTTGCATTGCTGGTATATAGGTGTGGTTTGGCTTCCCTGCAAGCGCACTGTGTGGTTTTTGTTCAGTAAAGTAAGAGGGGCTGCAAAATTCTTGATTTGATCGCTTGTAACACGCTTTTTCCAGCACATACTTAACGTCGAGACGACCAGCTTTCGGAAACGTATTTACGGGACCAATGCTCAAGCATCATCCCAATCAGGACAAAAATTGCGGTTACAGCCGCAGGATACCACAAGTTTGTGACATGAGGCGTGTAGTTTACAAAGGCAGCGCCACGGGATTGATCAATCGTGTGGAACAGCGGGTTCCAGCTAAAGAACGGTAGCATGGTACTGGGAATGGTGTTGGCGAGGAACATTTTCCCGCTAAAAATCATGTTCGCCCGCCGATAAATCGTGCTGATTATTTTTATAGTCTCGGGGAAAAACGGTTTAAGGGACAAAAACACCAAGCCGATTGCCACACCGGAAGACCAGGCCAGAAACAGACAAAAGAACACCAGTTTCATATTATAAACGGTGAAAGGGTCTATCAGTACATTGGCGACAAAGGTAACGACAAAAATTGCCAGTAACTGGATGTAAAGCGATGACAGTGCGCCGGAAACGATGATCATTAGGGTACTGACTGGTGCATGTTTCAGCATCGGATTGGTCGCGGACCCACCGCCAACGGCACTGATCGCCTTATTGTGCGTTAAGTATAGGAAAACGCCGGACAGAACATACAGAATAAAACTGCCCCGAACCGCGACACCCCGCATCCCCAAAAACTCGATCATCACGTAAAAGAAAATCACGATAATCGCGGATTGCAGAACCTCAAGAATGAGCGCTTGCATGGCGTTGCCTTTGCCTTTGCGAACATCCCGAACGATTGAGTGGTAAACGAGTGTAGAAAACTCGACAAACCCCATAAAGGTATTCGAAAAGGATGAGTTGGTTCTCATTTTCTGCGCTGCCTGCCAATGCGTAAGCAGTGTTTATTCACTGCTTGCTGTTTTTTGTTGATCAGATCATAAGGTTTTTAAACCTAAACCGCAACAAATCGCCGTGTATTTGGCGTATTAGAGGTCAAAATAATGAATAAACAGGAAATATGCAGCGTTTTTCGAAAACTGGCAATCGAAGCGGGTGGCAAAATTATGGAAATTTATAGCCGTGATGATTTTGAGGTGAAGTCAAAATCCGATGACAGCCCCGTCACTATAGCCGACGAAACCGCAGATGCGCATATTTTTGCCGGTCTGAGAGCGGCCTTTCCGGATGCCGCGATTGTAACCGAAGAACAATCGGATACCCATAGCTTCAAAGGCAATACCTTCTTTATCGTAGATCCCCTTGATGGCACAAAAGAGTTCGTTCATCGTCGCGGCGACTTTACTGTCAATATCGCGTTGGTTGAGGAGGGAATGCCGACTTTAGGTGTGGTTTACGCCCCGGCCAAGCAACGTTTGTTCATAACGGATGAAAATGGGAAATCGTTTGAGGAACTGGGTGATCACGACCCCAATACCGTTGGTGAAATGAAACCGATGGCTGTTTCCAAGCCCGATGAATCGGCCCTGATTGTGGTGGCCTCCAAATCGCATCTGACGCAGGAAACCAAAGACTATATCGCCAAGTATAACGTGGCCGACAGCGCAAGTGCTGGTTCGTCCTTGAAATTCTGCCTTGTGGCAACAGGTGAAGCGGATATCTACCCGCGCGTTGGCCGCACGATGGAGTGGGATACGGCAGCAGGTCAGGCAGTCCTGCAAGGGGCCGGAGGCGAGGTTGTGCGCTATGACAATCACCAGCCTTTAACCTATGGCAAGCCAATCTTTGAAAACCCGTATTTCATTGCTTTTGCACCGGGCATCACTTTGCAAGAGGCATAGATGTCTGTTCTTATCGTTATTCCCGCGCGTTTCGCCTCGACCCGTTATCCCGGCAAACCACTTGCAGAATTGCGCGGTGTAACAGGGGTAGCCAAAAGCCTGATTTATCGCAGCTGGGAAGCTGCGATGCAGGTTGCAGGAGTTGACCGGGTTGTGGTCGCAACGGATGACGAAAGAATTCGCGATGCGGCGCAAGCCTTCGGGGCTGAAGTGGTGATGACTTCAGACACTTGCCGCAACGGTACGGAACGCTGCGCAGATGTGTTGAATGTCATAGATGAACCCTATGATATTGTTGCAAATTTACAAGGGGATGCGCCTTTAACACCGCCTTGGTTTGTAGAGCGGCTGATTGAAGGTTTAAAGGCTGCACCACACGCCCACGTGGCGACCCCTATATTGCTGTGTTCCCCCGAAGCGCTGGCCAGTTTCCAACAAGATCGCAGGCACGGGCGAGTTGGAGGAACCACAGTTGTGTTCGGGGCCAATAAGAGGGCGATTTACTTTTCCAAAGAGGTGCTCCCCTATGCCGATAAGGCGGGCACGCCGGTTTATCACCACGTCGGTGTTTACGCCTATCGACCAGAATCGTTGCGTGACTATATGGCCTTGCCTGAAGGCCCACTTGAAAAAATAGAAGGGCTCGAGCAACTGCGGTTTTTGGAAAATGACCTTCATGTTCAATGCGTAGAAGTTCAGGCCAGACCGGGGCAGGAGTTCTGGGAGTTAAACAACCCCGAGGACATTCCAAGAATCGAAAAAATCCTATCCCAAATGGGGATTGAATGAGGTTTCACCCGCAAGTCAGTCTGGTTATTGTAAGCCGGAACCGGCCTGAGGGTGTTAAACGTCTAATTGCGTCATTGCGGTTTCAAAGCTATCCGAACTTTGAAGTTATTATTGTTTCGAACTATGCAGTAAACCCGTTTCCGAATGCCGAAAATATTCGCCAAGTTTTTTTTGATCAAGCAAACATTTCTGCGGCCAGAAATCTTGGGATTGAACAATCCGCCGGAGAAATAATAGCCTTTTGCGACGATGATGCGGTGCCAGAGGTTTTTTGGCTGGAGCGACTGGTTGCCGCCTTCGAAGATCCTGGTGTCGGTAGTGCTGGCGGCTTTGTTCGGGGTCGCAACGGCATTGACTACCAGTGGACGGCAATAAAATGTAACCAATACGGAGATGACTTTCCCTTAGAGATGGCGGCGGAACATGAATCCCAAACTTTCCACTTTGATGACAATTATTTTGCCAAAGTTCAGGGAACTAACTGTGCTTTTCGCAAAAAGGCATTGGCGGAAATCGGTGGGTTTGATGAAAATTATCGGTTTTTTCTGGATGAAACAGATGTTTCTTTCACCTTGGCAAAGCGGGGCTGGTCAACGGTAGTGGTACCCTTGGCAGAGGTTCAGCACGGTTTTGAGGAAAGCGCAGAGCGGACCCGCCAACGTGTGCCTAAAACGTTGGAGAATATTGGTGCAAGCAAGGCCTATTTCATCGCCAAGCACGCCGATGACAAAGGCGCAGACTCGTTGCAGGAGTTTCAAAACCTGCAACGTGAGAGGTTGCTTGGCTTGATGGTGGATGGGTATCTAGAGCCACTCGACGTCGAGAGATTGCTGAAAACATTGAGAACTGGCCTTAATGCCCCGATCCGGGCGGCAACGGCTGGCACAAGCAAAAAGGCAGAGAGCAGGCCAATGTTTAAGCGTTTTTCACGGCGGAAAACCGGAGCACCAATAGAGTTTGTCGCGATTGCCGGTACCACAGCCAAATTTCGAAGAATGTCGCGCTTGGCAATGGCGCTTCAGGCCAAGGGCGTTGCGGTAACGATTTTCCGGTTTTCTTACACTGCATTGTTTCACAAGCGTTTTTTCGATTCTCGGGGATATTGGATTCAGACAGGCGGCCTATTCGGAAAATCGAATCGTTTTGGTGCAATTGTGGTTTTAGGAGCGCTTAAGAAAAGGGTTGATGCTGAGATTAAGGGCCTTTCAAGGCAACGGCCCTTTAAGGTGCTGCATGTAGTTCGGATTTTTCAAAAAATCGGCTTATTTCTGCCTGATTAGTGAATAAATACATAAACTGTAATCAGAATGCAGGGTAGTTGATGTAATCGCTGCGCAATTATGGCAAACAGAGTAACGAGAATAAGAAGGATAACAAAATGAAAAATAAAGTTACAAAAGCAATTTTTCCTGTCGCTGGGCTGGGAACACGTTTTCTACCTGCAACAAAATCCATTCCAAAAGAAATTTTGTGCCTGGTTGACAGGCCCTTGATTCAATATGCGATTGATGAGGCGAGAGAGGCGGGCATTGAAGAATATATTTTTGTAACGTCTCGTGGCAAAGGTGCGCTCGAAGATTATTTTGATGCGGCACCCCAGTTGGAGCAATCCCTGAAGGCCAAGAAAAAATTCGACCTTCTGAAAGTGTTGAACCATTCGACCATGGATTCTGGTGAAATCGCCTATGTACGTCAACGCGAAGCGCTGGGCTTAGGGCATGCTGTTCTCTGTGCGGAGCGCCTTATCGGAGATGAACCCTTTGCTGTGATCTTGACCGATGATGTAATTGCTGCCGACAAGCCCTGTCTTAAGCAAATGATTGAGGCGCATGAACAAACGGGAGGCAATATAGTCGCGGCCATGGAAGTTCCTCCAAGCAAAGCTTCTGCTTATGGGTTGCTGGACATCAAAGAAGACATGGGTGCGTTGGTTTCTGTCAAAGGAATGGTTGAAAAACCTGAGCCCGAAGACGCACCTTCAAACTTGGCGGTGATCGGGCGTTATATTCTGACGCCTGGGGTGATGAAAAATCTGCGAACACAGGCGGCTGGGGCAGGCGGTGAAATCCAACTAACTGACGCCATTGCGAAAGAGATTGAAAAGTATGACAATGTGTTTGGGTTCCGGTTTGATGGTCAACGGTATGACTGCGGCTCAAAAGCTGGGTTTTTACAGGCAACGGTGGCATTTGCCCTTGCGCGTGGGGACTTGAGCGAAGAGTTTATGGAATTTTTAATCAAGATGGTGGATACACGGCGGGCCGCGCAATAAACTGTCTCTAATTGCGATGTTTAGTGCGGTTACGCACTCTTTAAGGCTTTGTAATGTCGTTGTACCTTGTTGATATATCAAGAACAATTTCCAGGATTGGTCGCGGATTTGCGACTGGTATAGATCGTGTGGAAACAGCTTATATCAAGCAGTTCCTCCAGATGAATGATAGAAATCTATTCATCGCGCGACTGGGGCGGCACAGTGTAGTTCTTGATAAACGCGCCACCGTTGAGCTTCTTGAAAAGATGACCAAGACCCATGACTGGGGGCGGCCCAGTCTTGCTGATGCTGTTCGGTTCAAGCTAAACTGGGAACAGCGCTGCGCCCGAAGTTTTACAAAGCGCCGCGCAATTTCCAAAGCTTTGACAAGTGATGTTTCAAAGCTGTTAGCCAAGATTGATTTGACGTATTATGAATATTTCAATGTTGGTCACACCAACCTGACGGATTCTTTCCTGTCAGCCCTCAAGCAGCGCAATTGCAAGAAAATAAATGTGCTGATCCATGATATGATCCCTTTGGATTATCCTGAGTTTTCCCAATCACACATACCCAGAATATTTGAGCATCGCATGCAGGCGGTTGCAAAATACGCTGACCGGATCATTTGCAATTCAGAAGAAACCAGAAAGCGGGTAGCGCATTATTTTGATAAATGGGGGGCAAAGCCCGATTATTTGGTGTCTCACCTCGGTATAGAGCCCATGGTGCCGTCAGCCAATGTGAAACCCTCGGTTGACCGGCCATACTTTGTGATTCTCGGAACAATTGAGCCGCGGAAAAACCACCAGCTTTTGTTCAGGGTTTGGGAGCGGTTAGCGGCCACATTGGATGAGTCTAAACAACCTTATCTATACATCATTGGGCGTAGGGGCTGGGGCAATATCGAAGCCTTTCAGTTTCTGGATGAATCAATGCTGGTGGGAAAGTGTATTTTCGAGAAAGAAGATTTAAACGACAAGGAACTTGCCAATCTGTTGTGCGGTTCAAATGCGCTATTGTTTCCCAGTTTTGTAGAGGGCTTCGGGCTGCCAGCCCTGGAGGCGGCCCAGTTGGGCGTGCCAGTTTTTTGTTCCGATTTAGATACGTTCAAAGAGGTTTTGGGTGGTTCTGCCGTCTATCTTGATCCAAACTCTCCCGCAGTTTGGCAGGCAGAAATTACGGAAAGCCTAATAGCGTCCGATTCTGGGCAAAAAACCCGCATTTTGCCTGAAAACCGTGCCAAAATTCCCACATGGGAATCACATTTTCGCCACGTTTTTGCTTAAACTGTCTATGATAGGTAAATGTATCAAACGGCTGGAAGAATTATGGGGCTGTGGAGTAAATACAAATTAAGAGTAGAACGTCGGCGTCGGCGTGTTCGAGCTTTGCGCAAAAGGCGTGAGCTGGAATCTGTAGTCGACCAAACAAAGCTGATTAAACCAAGCGATATTCTTGTATTCTCTACTCTGCGGAACGAAAAGCCGCGGCTGGCTTATTTTCTCGAATATTACCGAAAGCAGGGGATCAATCACTTTCTGATTGTGGACAATGATTCAGATGATGGCGGCAGGGAGTATTTGGCGAAACAACCGGATGTTTCGCTTTGGACCACAAAGCACAGTTATAAGAAATCTCAGTTTGGGGTAGATTGGCTCAACGGATTAAAGACGAAGTATGCCCATAACCATTGGGTTCTTGTGGTCGATGTGGACGAATTCTTTGTCTATCCCCATTGTGATACGCGTCCGTTGCGCGCCCTCACCGATTGGCTGGATTCAGCGTCGATCAAATCTTTCGGAACGATGCTTTTGGACATGTACCCCAAGGGCGAAGTCCATAAAGCGCACTATAAAGAGGGGCAGAATCCTGTTCGGATTGCGCCGTATTTTGATGCATCCAACTATTTTATCGAAAAGAACGATAAATACGGGAACCTGTGGATTCAGGGTGGCCCCCGAATGCGGGCTTTTTTTCGTGAAAAACCCCAACTCGCACCGGCGTTGAACAAAACGCCTTTGGTGAAATGGACGCGGGGGAATGTCTTCGTCAGCTCGACCCATACATTGTTACCACGCGGGCTTAATCAGGTTTATGATGAGTGGGGTGGCCAGAAAGCCTGCGGTTGCTTGCTGCACACAAAGTTTCTGGAGATGTTTACCGATAAGGCCGAAGAAGAGTTGAAACGCAAACAACATTATGCGGGTAGCCGTGAGTACCGGACCTATGTCAAGAAACTGGAGTCCGAGCTGTGTCTTTGGACAGGACAATCCACGAAGTACAGCGGGTGGCAGCAGTTGGAAAAACTTGGGCTGATGTCACGTGGAAATTGGGCATAGGATGCACGAATGAGGATTGGGTTTATCATACTCGGGCACCAGAACCTTGACCGGGTTGCCCAACTGGCGCGGCATTTGGCCGAGCAAGATTGCCCTTCTTGTATTCACATTGACCAAAATACGCCCAATGCTGATTTTGACCAGCTTGCCAAGGAATTATCCGACTGTAGCAATGTAATTCTATCCCGCCGTACGGCGTGCGAATGGGGCCGGTTTTCGATTGTAAAGGCGACGCTGGATGCTTCGGAGGCCTTGCTCGAAAACTACCCGGATCTGGATAGTATTCTCCTGATCAGCGGCTCCTGTTTGCCCATTCGGCCTATTCGCCAGCTCAGGAAATTTCTGCAACGTCATACAAACACAGATTTCATCGAATCCGTTTCTGTTCGTAATAATTTGTGGGTCAAGGGCGGACTGAACGAAGAGCGTTTCACCCTCTACTTCCCGTTCTCTTGGCGTAGGCATCGGTGGCTTTTTGATGGATTTGTTGATCTGCAACGTAAACTAAAAATCTCGCGCGAAGTGCCTGATGGTTTGATGCCCCATATTGGGTCACAATGGTGGTGCCTGACCAGCAAAACCCTTCGGAAAATTCTGGAGGATCCGCGCAGGCAGTATTACGACAGGCACTTCAGCGCATCGTGGATTCCGGATGAATCTTATTTTCAGACTTTGGCCCGTAAGCATTCAACGAAGATCGAATCCCGCTCGCTTACGTTTTCAAAATTCGATTTTGCGGGCAAACCGTTTAATTTCTATGATGATCACTTAGAACTACTGGCCCTCTCCGATTGTTTTATGGGGCGCAAAATGTGGGCCGGGGCAGATGGCTTGTACAAAGAGCTGTTAAATCCAAAACGCTCTAATCAGCCGATGACAAAGGCAAACCCCAAGGTGGTTTCCGAGATGTTTGAGGAAACTGACCAGATTCGCTGTGAAGGTGGAGGGGGACGATTCCATCAGGGCCGGTTTCCGTTGGGACAGGCTGTGCGTTCAGGCGTTTCCCAGAACGCGTATACAGTATTTGTTGGCTTTAGAAATTTATACGAACATTTTCCCGAATGGGTGGGTAAGAACACAACTGCCCTTGCACATGGCAGTATTTTTGACCGACGAAGAATTGCCGGTAAGCCACATACAGGCCATTTTCCGGGCAATTTGCCTGCGGAACCTGCGATCAGAAACCGAAATTCCAAGGGATATCTATCGAATTTCTTATGGGAAAATCGTGAAAAACATCAGAGCTTTTTGTATGATTTCAGGGATATGCCTGATGCGATGGGTACAGTTGCCTATGATTCCAAGGCTACGGTTGTTATGATCCGCCACTCGTGGTTGCTTGTGTTGTTAAATCGAAAGGCCAGCTTCGATAAAATTCTAGCCACTGCCCGGAGGTTTCACGGTCTTGAACAAGACATACTTGATGAACTGGCCAGTTCTGAAAGCGGCGCCACAGTGAAAATTCTGGATTTGGATACAGCAGTTCATGATCCAGCAGTCCTCTTGTCACAAGCGATCGGTCACATCGCAAACAAACAGGGGGGCCATTTGCAGATTTTACCAAATATGCGCAATCTGGATGGCTTGGATTCACTGATAAGAAAACTGCGCAACAAAGGCTTGAAAATCAGGTTTGAACACGATCGAAAGATGAAAGAAAAGAAGATGCCAAACAAAACCGACTTCGTTAAACCCTATGCGGTGAAATAGATGGCTGCCAAATTCAAGTCCTTCGTCTTGCTGGCGAATATGCGAACGGGATCCAATTTATTCGAACAAAATATCAGGCTTTATCCGGAATTTTCCTGCCATGGGGAATTGTTTAATTCGAGCTTTATCGGTTTTCCGGATGTCCATAACTTATACGGAACCTCGATGTCCGAGCGTGAGAAGAAACCGCATAAGTTGCTGGAAAGGCTGCTGGAAACCGAGACCAATACCCTACCCGGATTTCGCCTTTTTGCTGGCCATGACCATAGAATTTTGGAAAGCTGTTTGGCGGATCCGGAATGCGCAAAGATTGTCCTGACACGTAACCCGCTGGATTCATTTGTATCGCACGCAATCGCGAGGGCTACGGATCAGTGGAAATTAACAGATGTCAGTAAGCGTAAAAAGGAGAAGATAAATTTTGATATCATCGCTTTTAAGTCTTACCTCAACAAAATTCAGACGTTCCTGAGCGAGATCAAATTGGACCTGCAACGAACGGGGCAGACAGCATTCTATCTAAACTATGAAGACCTTAATAATGTTGATGTTTTTAACGGCCTTGCGACGTTTTTAGGTGGCGCTGTACCGCTAAAGGAACTGGATTCCAAGATTGTTCGGCAAAACCCAGAGGGTATGCAGGACAAGGTTCATAATTTTGCGGAAATGCAAGAACAGGTCGGCAGGCTGGATTTGCTGGGGACCGAGGCCGTGCCCGTGTTGGAGCCGATTCGAAACCCAGGCTCGAAGAATTTCAAAGGCGGGAACAAGCTCCCTGTTCTGTTCATGCCGATGCACAAGTCAGAATTTCCGGAAGTCACCACCTGGATGGCTGCGCATGAAAAACAGATGCCCGGCGGTGAGCAGCTGAATGTGGAAATGAACCAGAATCAACTGGGCCATTGGCTACGCACGCATTCGATCCGGCAGACATTTACAGTTGTTACCCACCCTGTTGAACGCGCTTATGATGCTTTTTACCGGCATATTTTTTGCGCGGGGGACGACTTATTTCCCTGGATAAGAACCACACTTGAAAACCATTACAATGTTACCTTACCCGATAAAAAACTAGTGGACCCTCCGAACCGGAGTGTGTTGGAAAACTCCGGTTATGGTGTGGATCATCACCGGCAAGCCTTTACCAAATTTCTGCGCTTTGTGAAAGGAAACCTGCAAGGCCTGACGCGTTCGCGGGTGGATCAATCATGGGCTTCGCAAAATTCAATTTTGCAGGGCTATTGTCGGCTGGTTTTTCCAGATGTGATTCTTCGTAAGGAAAATCTTACAAACGCACTGAGGGAAATGGAACGGGATATCGGCCTGTCATCTATCCCGGTAGGTGCCGCTCTTGGTAGCAGCTATTGCTTTGATTTGCATGAAATTTACTGTGCCGAGATGGAAGAAATCGCGCGGGCTACTTACACGCGCGATTATCAGATGTTTGGTTTCCAAAACTGGGAGTAAAGCATTTCGACTTAACGTTGAAATGCTTTACCAAGTCTATGCCGCTTTGGAAGTCATGCCTTCAGCGAGAATAGAAAAAAGCGTTTGCGTTTGGTCATTGGACCGAAGTTTCGAACAAACCTCTGCATTGCGCAGAGTCCGAGACACCAGGGCCAGAGCCTTTAGGTGTTCCGGATTGTCGTCGGTTGGTGCCAATAGGGTAAAGACCAGATCCACCGGTTGTTTGTCCAACGAGTCGAAATCGGCCGGTTTTTCCAAACGAGTGAAGAGACCAACGATTCCCTTAACCGATGGAAATCGCGCATGGGGAATAGCAACGCCTTTACCAACGCCGGTAGTTCCCAGATTTTCGCGATCCTGTAGGGCCACAAAAACTGTTTGCGCATCCAATCCGTAAACGGCCTCGGCGTGTTCGGATATGTTTTGCAGCAACCGCTTTTTGCTGGACACACTTGCTACGCTCTGTACCGCCTTAGGGTTCAGTATATCAGTCATTTCCATCGTCTTTACCTAGTCTCTCCCCACGGTATCACAAAACAAAGGGCGTCAGGCTTTCGGTTCCGGGTCAATCCAGCCGATATTGCCATCTGCTCTTTTGTGGACCACGTTCAGCGACTTTCGCCCTTCGTTCCAGAAAACCAGAACGTTTTCATCTGCCAACTCCATCTGCATAACGGCCTCGCCCACCGACAGGGATTTGATGTCGGTTTTCAGTTCCGCGATGATAATGGGCTGCAGTGTCTCGGGTTCAGCTGCTTCCTCGTGATCCTCTCCTGAGGCGAGGATATACGACGGCGCGCCGATAGTTTCAACCGGTGTTCGTCTATGGGTGTGATGGTCTTTCAACCGTCGCTTGTAACGCCGAAGTTGTTTTTCCATTCTATTACCACAAGCATCGAAGGAAGCGTAAATATCGGATGCTTTGGCTTTGGCGTTTACCGTCAACCCAGTGGACAGGTGAACAGATGATTCGCAGACAAATTCGTGTCTGTCCTTTGAAAAGGTGATTACGGCTTCGGTCGGCCTTTCCGCGTATTTTTCGATAATCGCGCTAAGCTCTTGTTTTACGTGATCCTGCAAGGATTGACCGACATCTATGTGTTTTCCACTAATTTGATACCGCATTTATGCTCCTTCATGTGTTGCGCTGATCCTGTCAGCATTTGGCCGTGATGGCCAATTTGAATGCCCTAAACACACGACCGTTCGATCTCAGCACGCTATTTATTGCGTTTCTGAATCCGTCGGATCGAGGATGTAGGGACGTTCATATCACCACGATATTTCGCAATCGTGCGTCTGGCAACTACAATGCCTTCCTGATTCAGCATTTCGGCGATTTTTATATCCGAAAGAATATGTTTGGGGGATTCCGCATCAATAAACCGGCGAATTCGGGCGCGAATCACCGTGGTGGAAATTGTGTGCCCGTTTGCAAGGGTCACAGCAGGTGAGAAAAGATACTGCATTGGGAAGGTGCCAGTGTCGCAGGTGAAAAACTTGTTGGCGATTGCACGGCTGACAGTTGATTCATGAATTTCAAGCTTTGTTGCAATTTCGGCCCTTGTTAAAGGTTTCATTGCCAAGGGCCCGGTCTTGAAGAATCCAATCTGTATTTCGCTGATTGCGATGGAAATGCGTAGTATCGTTGCGGCCCGTTTTTCCAATGCACGCCGCAACCATTTTACGCGTTGCAGCCTGGCGTTCAGGTATTCTTTGACGTCCTTTTCATGTGTTAGGCTGCCTTCCAAGTATGCGCTTTCTGGCTGTAAACGCGGAAAGGCCTGTTCATTCAAGGAAACGGATATTTCGCCTTTAGGTGTTGTTTGAAACAGGACGTCGGGGATGGTTTGAAACGCTGTATCATCCTCTAGAATATCCGAAGGCCGGAAGGACAGGCTGCGAATGGCACTGATCATTTCGTTGATATGGCGCTCAGACATTTTTAACTTTGCCGCAAGACCGGAGCTGTGAGAACGCTTGTATGACAGATGTTGCAACAATTTTTCAAAATCATTCGACCAAACCCCGTTGTTGCGTAACTGCAACTCAATATTCTCCATAAATGACCTTGCACCGACACCGGGTGGCTCAAAGCTCTGGACCAGGTCCAAGGCTTTCTCCATGTCCGCAATGGGCAGCTTGTTAGCTTTTGCCAAACCGTCTAAAGGTTCGTCCAAAAACCCATGGCTGTTTAGATTTGAGATTATTATCTCTGCGGCTTTGCGGGTTGTGGTCGGGGCAACCACTGCATTCAATTGTCTAACCATCCCTGCAATAAGCGTTTCACGTTCTGCCAGAGTGTCCGCGATAATGTCTACCGGCGACTGTTTTGAGCCGTGACTCAATGATGCTATTTGGGGCTCGGTCAGGTCAAGCAGGGGGTTCTCGGTCTGCTCTTCGCGCAAGAATTCTGTAAGCTGTGTATTCGACATGCCTAGAATAGCCACCGATTGCTGCATTTGTTGGGTGACAGCCAATCGTTGTTTTTGCCGCAAGGAAATTGTGGCCTTCAAGGCCATAAGACACCCCCTGATACGCAGATCAGATTCGGAATTCGTCCCCAAGGTATACGCGCCGTACTTCTTTACTATTAACAACCTCGTCGGGTGTTCCGCTCATCAACACACCACCACCATACAAGATATAGGCGCGATCTACAATTTCCAGTGTCTCGCGTACATTGTGATCGGTAATTAATACGCCGATGTTGCGTTGCTTTAACTGGGAAACCAGCATGCGGATATCGCCAACCGCAATCGGATCCACACCGGCAAACGGTTCATCAAGCAGTACATAATTTGGATTTCCGGCCAGACAGCGGGCAATTTCCACCCGTCGCCGCTCGCCGCCAGACAGGGCAATTGCGGGGCTGTCTTTCAGGTGCGTAACCGAAAACTCTTCCATCAACTGTTCGGTGCGCTGGTGGCGGTGGGCCTCGTCTGGCTCCCACAGTTCAACCACTGACCGGATATTTTGTTCAACCGTCATACCACGGAAAATGCTGGCCTCCTGTGGCAGATACCCCAACCCGATCCGCGCGCGACGGTACATTGGCAGATAGGTCACATCGCGGCCATCAATAGTCACTGAGCCGGAGTCAGGTGCAATCAGGCCTGCGATGTTGTAAAAGCAGGTTGTTTTTCCGGCACCGTTGGGGCCAAGTAGAGCTACAACCTCACCCCGTTTCAATTCAAGGCTTACATTGGCCAGAACTGTGCGACGCTTGAACGCTTTGCTAAGCCCCACAACAGTCAAGCCAGAGGTCTCTGGCGATGAATCGGTATTTACAGAACTCATTTATCGGTCTTTGGTACAAACACAGTTTTGACGTGGCCGCGCATCGACCCTTTGTTGGTATTTAGATCGAGGGTCAGCGTATCCCCCGAAATTGCATTGGGCCCCTGCAACAGCAATACATTGCCTGTCAGCACCACCTCGCTTGAACCAAGCCTGTAAACAGCTTTGCTCGCTTCGGCAACTTCGGTTCCGTTGGTAAAGACTACGTCACCCGTTGCAACCACCGTTTCGATGGCGCTTTGCTCTTGATTGTAAGTGACGATTACCTTGTCAGCGCCCAACCGCATGTCGCCCTGAATGGCCTTGGCATTGCCAATAAACTCTGCAGTATTGGACGCTTGCGCCACGTTTAGGGCGTCGGCCGTTACCTCGACGGGCAGGGTATTGTCATAGGTGCTAGAGGTCAGGGCAATAGAAGTTCCTTGGGCGTTTAGCGGGGAGACAGAACTCAGGGCGACCATAGCGCCAAGGGCAATAGTAAGTATAAACTTTTGGGCCATAGATACTCTCTTCAATCCGGTTTCGGTTTGTATACCAGCTTAACGCCCTTTTTAAACAAAAGAACACCGTTGCCGCCAGCCTGATTATTGTCGAGATACTGACGTAGATCCATCGCGCCCGCCTCAATAGAACCAAACGGGCCAATCGCGGTTACGGGGCCTGGGCTGGCGGCATTGCCGGTTTCAAAGTTAATTATCAGCTTGTCGCTGCGGGCATCATATCCGTCAGAGGTCACCAGAGAAACGCCCCCCGACAATGTCGCGAGGTTTTCAGACATATTCAAGAGTCCGGCTTTGGAATGGGATTTCAAGCTGCGACCATTCAGAAAATCTATTGTCGTTACCGGCGCATTCAGTTCAATTCTATTTGGTCTGGGAGCGTCGGGCAGTGCCCATTCCGCCGAAATCGAAAACGCATCCCCTGCTTTGGTAACGCCGGAAAAATGCGGGTTGGTGATTTTTTGACCGATTGCCAGCTCTGCAAGCTTGGCGTCGGCAATGATCAGGCCTTCACGCAGCTTTTTGGTTTTTGAAAGCACAAATATAGACGCCAGCAGCAGTATGGCGATCAGGGGAAAAGCCACACGAAACACCCGCACCATCCGCGAATATCCGTCGTGACCTTTGGATTTGGGGCGTTTTGCCATTCCGTTTAATGGGCGAATATATCGGTATCCGGCCAACCTGCCAGATCAAGTGCTGCACGGGTTGGTAAGAAATCAAAACAGGCTTGTGCCAGCGCCATCCGTCCCTCGCGCTCCAGTCGGATATCTAGCTCCACCTTTAACCGGTGCAGGTACAATACATCTGACGCTGCATAATCCTTTTGTGCCTTGGTTAGGGTCTCTGCGCCCCAATCCGAGCTTTGCTGTTGTTTGGACACATCCACCCGCAGCAGTTCCTGCAGCAAGTTTTTCAGCCCGTGACGGTCTGTATAGGTGCGGATCAGTTTTGAGGCAATTTTGGTGCAATAAACCGGCGTTGTGCGTACACCGAATCGGTTTTCCATTACCGCGATATCAAACCGCCCGTAATGAAACAGTTTCAGCTGGTTTGGATTGGCCAGCATTTTGCACAGGTTCGGAGCCTCTGTTTGGTCTTTGGCGATTTGCACCAAATGTGCGTTGCCATCACCCGATGAGAGTTGCACTACGCACAATCTGTCGCGGTAAGGCAGTAACCCCATGGTTTCGCTGTCAATTGCAACAATGGGGCCAAGGTCAAGATCGTCGGGCAAATCGCCCTGATAAAGGTAGTTTGTCATTGAAATCTCTGGTTTGCGCTGTGTTTTGCCGCACAATAGGCACAAATGGTTAAGGAATTAAAGGGCAGCAGCGCAGGGATCGGCGAAAAACTGTTACTTGCCTTTCTGCGCAATGCCCCCTATATCCACCTCAACAGCGGTAAGATTGGTCTCCACCCCCAAGCTTCCATCGGATTTTCGACGGGCCGCGCGCCCGTTTTTTTGTGCTTTTTGCACAGGAGTGAATACATGTCAGATCTGATCGCCAAAGCAGCGATAGACAAACGATTGGCTGAAATCGTGCAACCCGTGATCGAGGATCTCGGGTTTGAACTGGTGCGCATTCGTCTGATGACGGGTAAGAAAACCACGTTGCAAATCATGGCCGAGCGCCCTTCGGGTGGGATAGAGGTGGATGATTGCGCCACGATCTCGACAGCCGTTTCCGCGTCATTGGATGTAGAAGACCCGATCGTTGAGGAATATGCGCTGGAGGTTTCCAGTCCCGGCATCGACCGCCCGCTAACCCGTTTGAAAGATTTCAAAGCGTGGGAAGGGTATGAAGCCCGTATCGAGACCACAGAGCTGATCGAGGGCCAGCGCCGTTTCAAAGGCGAAATTCGCGGGGTTCAGGACGGTGAAGTTCTGGTCGAAATATCGCAAGGCATCATCGGGTTGAAATTCGACTGGCTGTCAGACGCAAAGCTGATCTTGACGGATGCGCTGATTGCCGAAACCCTGAAGGCTCGCAAAGCCTTTGACGAAACCAAATTTGACGAGATTAACACACAAGAGGACGCATCATGAGCATCACCAGCGCAAACCGGCTCGAACTGCTGCAAATCGCCGAGGCCGTGGCCCGTGAAAAAATGATCGACCCCGATCTGGTAATTCAAGCCATGGAAGAATCCATGGCCAAGGCTGCCAAATCGAAATATGGCGCAGAGCTGGACATCCGCGCGTTTATTGATCGCAAAACCGGCGAGCTGGAAATGACCCGCGTGCGCGAAGTTGTCGAGGAAGTGGAAAACCATTTTATCGAGATGACAACCGAGGATGCGACCGCCCACAAGGAAAACCCCGAAGTTGGCGATCTGATTATTGATCAACTGCCGCCAATGGATTTTGGCCGGATTGCTGCACAATCTGCGAAACAAGTGATTTTGCAGAAAGTGCGCGAAGCAGAGCGCGAGCGCCAATATGAGGAATTCAAAGACCGCGAAGGCACCATTATAAATGGTCTGGTCAAGCGCGTCGAGTACGGCAATGTGATCGTGGATGTGGGCCGGGGCGAGGCAATTTTGCGTCGTGACCAGCTGATCAACCGCGAATTGTACCGCAATGGCGATCGTATCCGCGCCTATATCAAAGAAGTCCGCTCAGAGATGCGCGGCCCGCAAATATTCCTGTCACGTACAGCACCGGAATTCATGGCCGAGTTGTTCAAGATGGAAGTGCCGGAAATCTATGACGGTATTATCGAGATCAAGGCTGTTGCCCGTGATCCGGGTTCTCGTGCCAAGATCGGTGTGATTTCCTTTGACAACTCGATTGATCCCGTTGGCGCCTGCGTTGGTATGCGCGGTAGCCGGGTTCAGGCAGTTGTGAATGAATTGCAGGGCGAAAAAATCGACATCATTCCCTGGAACGAAGACGCGCCGACTTTCTTGGTCAACGCGTTGCAGCCAGCCGAGGTTGCCAAGGTTGTTTTGGATGACGAGGCTGAACGGATTGAGGTTGTTGTTCCTGATGAACAACTGTCCCTTGCCATTGGTCGCCGCGGCCAGAACGTGCGGTTGGCCAGCCAGTTGACGGGTCTTGATATCGACATCATGACCGAAGCTGAAGAATCTGAACGTCGTCAGAAAGAATTCGAAGCCCGTTCGAAATTGTTCATGGACACTATGAATGTAGACGAGGTTGTGGCGCAATTGCTGGTGGCAGAGGGCTTTACCCGTCTTGAAGAAGTGGCCTATGTCGATATTGAAGAAATATCCGGCATTGAAGGTTTTGACAATGAAACTGCAGAAGAGTTGCAGGCTCGTGCCCGTGAATCCTTGGATGAAATCAACACCAAGGCGCTGGAAGAGGCCAAGGCGCTGGGCGTTGAGCAAAGTCTGATCGACTATGAAGGCCTGACCCCGCAAATGCTGGTGGCTTTGGCCAAGGACGATGTGAAAACTCTTGAGGTGTTTGCGACGCTGGCGGATTGGGAAATTGCCGGGGGCTATACCACTGTAGAAGGTCAGCGTGTCAAAGATGATGGCGTGCTGGAAGCGTTTGATGTGGGCCTCGAAGAGGCGCAGGAAATGGTGATGACTGCCCGTGTTATGTTGGGTTGGGTTACGCAAGAAGAACTTGATGCGAAAGCTGCGGAAGATGCAGCAGAAGAAACTACAGAAGAAGGGGCCGAAGTCTGATGTCTCAGACTTTGGAATATGCTCTTGGGTCGTGGAAAACGAAAGATAAAAGTCAATGAACCGGAAAGGCGCTGTATTGTGTCTGGGCTGGTGCAGAAATGCAGCGGCCTCATCCGGTTTGTCTTGGCGCCTGATGGAACGGTAACGCCGGATATTTCCGCGCGCCTGCCTGGCCGTGGGTTGTGGGTTTCAGCCAATCGGCGTGAATTGAAAAAGGCAATCAAGAAGAATGCCTTTTCACGCGCCGCCAAAACCCAAGCTGTAATCCCAGACGGATTGCTTGAACTGGTCGAAGATCTTTTGCTGAAACACACCATCAACTTGGTGTCTATGGCACGCAAAGTCGGAGTTGCTTATTGTGGCTTTGATAAGGTAAAATCGGCCTTGATGAACGACACCGTGGTTGTGCTGATGCAAGCCAGTGACGGATCTGCCCCGCAAAAGCGCAAGCTGCGCCCGCCGGACAGAGAAAATTCCTACATTTCATGCCTGAAAGCTGCCGAATTGGGTTTGGCTTTTGGACGTGAACATGTGATACATGCGGCGCTTGCCAGAGGCGGTCTGACCAACAAGATCAGATTTGAGACAGCAAGGCTTTCTGCGGTACGCGGAGAGGATGCCATAACAGAGGCAAAAGCAGCCGGTGATCCGGCGGTGAAAGGTTGATTGACGAATGAGTGACGAAGACAATAAAGACGGCAAAACACTGGGCCTGCGCAGCGGAACCCAGACCAGCCGTGTACGTCAAAGTTTTTCCCACGGCCGCACGAAATCTGTTGTGGTAGAGAAAAAGCGCAAACGCGTTTTTGTGCCTAAGTCCGGTGCGGGCGGCAAGCCGGGCACAGGAACAGGCAGTGGCCCGAGGGCTGTGGGCATTTCCGATGTTGAAATGGAACGTCGCAAAAAGGCGTTGAAGGCCGCGGTTGCCATGGAGGCAGAACGCAAAGTCAAAGAAGAAGCCGAAACCGCCCGCCGTGAGGCGGATCGCGCTGAACGTCGTCGCGACAAAGAGGTGAAAGAGCAAGAAGACCAAGATCGCGCTGATCGTGCCCGTCAAAAAGAAGAAGACGAGATTCGCACTAAGGAAGAAGCCAAGGCAGCCGCTACCGTCAAAGTGGAGCAAGCCGCTAAACCAAAAGAAGAGGCCCCCGAACCGGCTGGTACCGAGGCAGCGGTTTCCCGGACGCCAAACTATAAAACAGCTGCGCCCAAGCGGGATATCAAACCGCAAGATGATAAAAAGCAAAATCGCAGCACTGTCGGCGATCGCCGCCGTTCCGGCAAGCTGACTATTAATCAAGCCCTGTCTGGTGATCGTGGTGGGCGGCAACGTTCTATGGCGGCAATGAAACGGGCCCAGGAACGCGAACGCCGTAAAATGGGCAGCCAGCAAATTGAGCACGAAAAACAAGTGCGCGACGTGCAGGTGCCCGAAGCAATTACCGTTCAAGAGCTTGCCAACCGCATGGCCGAACGGGTTGCCGCGGTTGTTAAGGCATTGATGAATAATGGTATTATGGCCACGCAGAACCAAACGATTGACGCGGATACAGCCGAGCTGATCGTCGAGGAATTTGGCCACAAAGTGGTGCGCGTTTCTGATGCGGATGTCGAGGATGCGATTACAGCGATTGAGGATGACGAAAAAGATCTGCTGCCACGCGCGCCTGTGATTACCATCATGGGCCACGTTGACCACGGTAAAACTTCTGTTCTGGATGTGATCCGCAAAACCAACGTTGTTTCCGGAGAGGCCGGCGGCATTACCCAGCACATCGGCGCTTATCAGATTACCACCGATGATGGCACACTGCTGTCGTTCCTTGATACTCCGGGCCACGCGGCGTTTACTTCGATGCGGGCACGCGGCGCACAAGTGACGGACATTGTTGTGTTGGTTGTGGCGGCGGATGACTCTGTTATGCCGCAAACGATCGAGGCAATTAACCACGCCAAGGCGGCGGGTGTGCCGATGATTGTTGCGATCAACAAGATGGACAAAGAGGGCGCTGATCCAACACGGGTGCGTACCGAATTGCTGCAACATGAAGTGATTGTTGAAGCGATGTCGGGTGAAGTGCAGGACGTAGAATTGTCCGCCATTACGGGCCAGGGCATCGACGAGTTGCTTGAGGCAATTTCGTTGCAATCCGAATTGCTGGATTTGAAAGCTAACCCCGATCGCCCTGCTGAGGGTGCGGTGATTGAGGCTAAACTGGATGTGGGTCGCGGCCCTGTTGCCACGGTTCTGGTGCAAAAAGGTACCTTGCGCAAAGGCGATATCTTTGTTGTTGGCGAACAATTCGGTAAAGTTCGCGCTTTGATTGATGATCAAGGCCAACGGGTCAATGAGGCCGGACCATCTGTTCCGGTTGAGGTTCTGGGCCTGAATGGCGCTCCAGAAGCGGGTGATGTTTTGAACGTTGTTGCCAGCGAATCAGAAGCGCGCGAAATTGCCGACTATCGGCATCAGGTTCGCAAGGACAAGAAAGCCGCCGTTGGCGCAGGTGCAACGCTGGATCAGTTGTTGGCCAAGGCCAAAGCAGATGAAAATGTGTCTGAACTGCCAATTCTGGTCAAAGCAGACGTTCAGGGTTCCGAGGAAGCCATCGTTCAGGCGATGGAAAAGGTTGGCAACGACGAGGTTCGCGTGCGGGTTTTGCACTCGGGCGTTGGTGCGATCACCGAATCCGACGTAACCTTGGCTGAGGCTTCTGGCGCGCCAATCATTGGCTTCAACGTGCGGGCCAATACGCCTGCGCGGAATGCTGCCAATCAGAAAGGCGTTGAAATACGCTATTATTCGATCATCTATGATCTAGTGGATGATATCAAGGCTGCGGCCTCTGGCCTGTTGTCTGCTGAGATCAAGGAAACCTTCATCGGTTACGCCTCGATCAAAGAGGTGTTCAAAATTACCGGTGTTGGCAAAATTGCTGGCTGTACCGTCACTGAAGGCGTTGCACGACGCGCCGCCGGTGTGCGTTTGCTGCGTGACAATGTTGTGATCCACGAGGGCAAACTGAAAACTCTGAAGCGCTTCAAAGACGAAGTGAAAGAAGTTCAGGGCGGTCAGGAATGTGGTATGGCGTTTGAAAATTATGATGATATTCGCGCAGGCGATGTGATCGAGATTTTCGAGACTGAATCGATCGAACGCTCGCTGTCATAAAGGTACGGACCAATACATTTGGATACAATGTTAAGTCGAATTGCCTAAATACGACCGAAATAAAAAGCCCTCGCCATCGGCGGGGGCTTTCTTGTTACAGTATCAGGAGTGGCCATGTTAGACCCTGAAATCGAAATCAAACTCCGTTCTTCTGACCCTTCGATACACCGTATCGCTGGTATTGACGAGGTGGGTCGCGGCCCCTGGGCCGGGCCGGTAACAGCCTGTGCTGTTGTGCTGGACCCGGATAACATTCCGGATGGGCTGGGCGATTCCAAGGCCCTGTCAGCGCGCAAGCGAGAGGCTTTGTACCAACCTATTCTGGATAGTGCCGACGTCGGACTTGCCCATGTTTCGGTTGAGGTGATTGATCAGATCAATATATTGCAGGCATCCTTGTTAGCAATGCGGTTGGCGTTGGGCAAACTGGCAAGCCCTGCCGATTTCGCGCTGATTGATGGTAATAAAACTCCTGCAGAGATGCCTTGCCCTTCGCAAACACTGGTCAAAGGCGATGCGCGCTGCCTGTCCATTGCGGCTGCCTCAATAGTTGCAAAAGTAACACGCGACAGATTGATGGTGGCGCTTTCGCAACAGCATCCAGGCTATGGATGGGAGAGAAATGCTGGATACGGCACAAAGCAACACATTTCTGCCTTAAATCAATTAGGGGTAACACAACATCATCGGCGCAGTTTCAAGCCTATCCACAAGATGTTGTGTGAAGGAAATTATTCAACTTCTTGATTCAAAAAGAATTTGACCTTGAATCCACAATGAATCATCCTAGCGCCAACGACGCAAAAATGCGCGAGACGAGGCAGTAGTATGAAAACGAAAAAAGAGACCGGCAGGGCGACCCTGCCGTTGAATCAAATTTTGTCTGGTGATTGTGTGGAAGTGATGAATTCACTCCCTGCAGAATCGGTTGATCTGGTCTTTGCAGACCCTCCCTATAATTTGCAGTTAAAGGGGGATTTGCATCGCCCAGATAACTCCAAGGTGGATGCGGTTGATGATCACTGGGACCAGTTCGACAGCTTTCGGGTGTACGATGATTTCAGCCGGGAATGGTTAAAGGCTGCGAAACGCATCCTGAAACCCAATGGCGCAATCTGGGTAATCGGTTCATATCACAACATTTTCCGGGTTGGCACTTGTTTGCAAGATGCAGGGTTCTGGATTTTGAATGATGTGATCTGGCGCAAAACTAACCCAATGCCGAATTTTCGTGGTATGCGTTTGACCAACGCCCATGAAACAATGATCTGGGCCGGTAAAACTGAAAAATCCAAACCGACGTTCAATTATGAAGCCCTGAAGGCTTTGAACGACGGCGTTCAGATGCGCTCTGACTGGGTGTTGCCTATTTGTAACGGTCACGAACGCCTGAAAGACGATCAAGGCAACAAAGCTCATCCGACCCAAAAGCCAGAATCCTTGCTGCACCGTGTTCTGATCGGCTCAACAAACGTAGGCGATGTTGTCCTCGACCCGTTCTTTGGTACCGGCACTACCGGTGCTGTCGCCAAGAAACTGGGCCGTGATTATATCGGTATCGAGCGTGAAGAAGCCTATCGCACGGTTGCTGAAAAACGTCTCAAGAATATCCGAAAGCATGACCGCCAATCGCTTGAGGTTAGTACCTCTAAACGTGCCGAACCGCGGGTTCCGTTTGGCCAGTTGGTCGAACGTGGCATGCTTTCTCCGGGCGAAAAGCTTTACGCCCTGAATGGCCGTCACACCGCCAAAGTGCGGGCCGATGGCACCTTGATTGCCCATGACGCACGCGGCTCTATCCATCAAGTAGGTGCAGCGCTTGAGGGCGCGCCGTCTTGCAACGGCTGGACATATTGGGCGTTCCGCAAAGAGGGAAAAATGATCCCGATTGATCTGCTACGTCAGCAAATCCGTTCGGAAATGCGCAACTAATAAAATCACAGAGTTTACCGCCGGTGCTTGGGAGGTTTTGCCCCTTCAAGCATGAAGCCTGACTAGCCCCGCCTTGCAAAAGGCGGGGTCTTTTTATTTGATTGCAATGACTTGAACGACGGCGGCCATGCCGGAATGACGTGTGCCTTCGTCAATCTCCCTTTCCAGATCCTGCAAGCGCTCAAAGGTCAAACCCTCCAAACCACTTTGCAGAATTTCTTTTGAATACATCAAGCTAACCGTAGGGGGACCGCCGGTATTATACTCCAGTTGCTTGGGAATATAGGCTTCTTGCAGAAATACACCGCCTGGCTTCAATCCAGCCACAATACCCGGAAGCAATTTTTGGCGTACGGGTTCAGGGACATGGGCAAAGATCGAAACAATACCGTCCCATTCGTTTGAGCCCAAATCGAATTCATTCAAATCCATGTGAATGAATTCAACATCCACGCCTTGATCCTGCGCCAGCTTTGCCGCTTTTGCCAATCCCACGGCCGAGGAATCAACTGCTGTAACATGGTAGCCTTGCTGGGCCAAAAATACGGCATTGCGCCCTTCGCCTTCGGCCAAACACAGAATCTTGCCTTTCGGAAGTCTGGCAAAATTTTCGACTAAAAAACCGTTTGGATCCGTGCCGTAAACATAATGTTTAGCACTGTATCGCTTGTCCCAACTCATATCATCACCTCCATAGCTTCAATGTCCAATAGCGCTTCGTTCTCGATCACGTCAGCCAGTAGCCATTATCACTGAGGAGAAGCTCCTGAAATAATAACGGGGTTATTGACCGATTTGACCACTGCTTGCTGCGCCAAGTATTCCATTTTTCCGGAAACAAACCGTGTACACCCAGTGGCCGATATTCACGCATCTGGTTTATAATTTCATGCGTCCTGATACTCGCTTAAAATGCCTTAAACGTCAGCGTTGTCAGGCTACGTTCAATTCCATCTATATCAAGCAGGTTGTCATTGATGTATTTCCCCACATCCGCATCGGTCGGGATATACAGTTTCAACAATAGATCATATTCGCCACTGGTCGAATACAGTTCAGAATGGATTTCCCGCAACGCAATGGCATCGGCCACATCATAGGTGGTTCCCGGTTTGCAACGGATCTGGATGAATACACAGGTTGTCATTTTGGCTGTCTCCTTATCGCTGGTATTCAGGTCTATTTATTCCCTTCACGCAAGAGGAAACGCTCGGCCTTTTGGTCATATCATTCCTCTTTTATCCAACGCCTTATTCAGGGTTTCAAAAGCCATGAACAAAGCCTCTTCCTTTTCAGAGGAAAACGTTTCCAACAAGTCGGAAACCCATTTTTCATGCATATGCGCCATCATTTGGAATTTTTCTTTGCCTTTATCCGTCAGCTTTACCCGCATGGCGCGCCTGTCGCCTTTTACCGGAAGGCGCTCAACCTGTTGATCGTGGACCAGCCGCTCGATAATGCCGGTGACATTGCCGTTAGAGACTTTCAACACGGCAGAAAGCTCGCTCATTCGCAGACCGCCCTCGGCCCTGTCTAGCGCGGCTAGCACTTCAAAACGGGGCAGTGTTGAATCAAATTCAGCGCGCAGCCTGTCTCGCAAGGCGCTTTCAATCTGCCGCTGCGCTTTTTGCAGCTGCAGCCACAGCCGCAGGCGGGATTTGGATTTATTCTGCGTCATATTTTATCCCTTGATACAGACCGCATTCTCGAAAATGGAGGAGAGTGCCAGCATTTGGTTCGTGTATCCATCCAAGATGGAGTAAGCTTAAAGTTGGATGTTTAACATTTCAAGCCTATAATATTTAGGCATAGAGCTTGTGCGAGGAAGACATGATTACAGATTGGTCAGACGCCTATGAAAACGGTAAATATATTGCGGGTGCAGAAAGTTACCCACCGCATTGGGCTGAACTGGCCCAGCAATACCGGCATTCTCTCGCGGCGCGTGCGCTGTTGGATATCCCCTATGGGCCAACAGTACGCCAATGCTTTGATCTGTTTATGCCACAAGAAAACCCACGCGGCTTGGCGGTGTTTGTACATGGTGGGTACTGGAAAGCTTTTGACAAGAATATCTGGTCCCACTTGGCCGCTGGCGCAAATGCGCTCGGCTGGGCGGTTTGTATTCCTTCCTACTCGTTGGCCCCGAGTGCCCGTATATCGGAGATAACCAAAGAAGTGGCGTTGGCAATTACCACTGCCGCAGGCAAGATTGATGGCCCGATAAGGCTCGCGGGCCATTCGGCAGGCGGGCATCTGGTTTCGCGTATGGCTTGCGTTGATGTTGATCTGCCGGTAGCGGATCGTGTAGAACATGTCTTGTCGATCAGCGGTCTGCACGACCTTCGCCCTCTGCTGCGCACGGATATGAACCAAGTTCTGCGCCTTGATCCTGCCGAAGCTATCGCTGAAAGTGCCGCCTTGCAGACCCCGCGCAACGATATCGCATTAACGGCTTGGGTTGGCTCGGATGAGCGACCGGAGTTTTTGCGCCAGAACGACTTGCTGGCCAATATCTGGACAGGGCTTGGCGTAAAAACCCGAAGTCACCATGCAGCGGGGCATCATCATTTCAGCGTGCCTGCCGGATTGGCGGAAGAAGGCTCTGACGTTACCCAAGCCTTTGTCGGTGCTTAACGCCCTTATTGCACCGCCAGCTTTTCTTCCCGCTTCAAGCGCGCAATATTGCGCTTGCTGACAAGCGATGCAGTGATCACCCCGAAGGCCACGATACCGATCATGATGGTTGAAAGGGCGTTGATTTCTGGGCTAACGCCCAGGCGCACTGCCGAATAAATCTTGATTGGCAAAGTGGTGGATGATGGGCCAGCGGCAAAGGAGGCAATCACCAGATCATCTAGCGACAGGGTGAAAGCCAGCAACCAACCAGAGATCACCGCAGGGGCAATGATCGGCAGGGTTACGCTTTTGAAAGCATCAAAAGGCGTACAACCCAGATCAAGCGCGGCCTCTTCCAGCGACTGGTCGAAACTGACAAGGCGCGAGGAGACCACGACCGAGACGTAGCACATGGAAAATGTTGTGTGCGCCAGCACGATGGTCATTACACCGCGATCCATACCAACGGCAATGAACAGCAGTAGCAGCGACAGGCCAGTGATTACCTCGGGCATCACCAACGGTGCATAAATCATTCCGGAAAACAGCGTACGCCCAAAGAACCGCCCGCCGCGCACCATCACATAGGCGGCCATCGTCCCCAAAACTGTTGCAGCCGTAGAAGACAAAACCCCAACCTTGAGCGTCACCCAGGCGGCGTTCAGAAACGCCTGATTCTGGAATAGCTCGCCATACCATTTTACTGAAAAACCGGCCCAAACCGTCACCAGTTTTGATTCGTTAAAACTGTAGATAATCAGAATCAGGATCGGGATATACAGAAAGGCAAACCCCAGTGTCAGGGCGGTTACGTTAAACCATGACATACGTCTCATTGTTCGGCTTCCCGTTGTTTTTGCTCGTTGCGCTGGAACAGGATGATCGGGATCACCAACAGCAACAGCAGGATAACCGCCACGGCCGAGGCCACAGGCCAATCGCGATTGGAGAAGAACTCCTCCCACAGAACCTTGCCAATCATCAGGGTGCGGGATCCCCCCAGCAGGGATGGTATTACGAATTCCCCGAGCGCTGGAATGAACACCAGAAAACAACCGGCAATGATGCCGGATTTTGAGAGCGGAATGGTAACCAGCCAAAAGGCCTTGAGCCGGGAACACCCCAGGTCAATTGCGGCCTCGATCAGCGATGCGTCCATCTTTTCCAGCGTTGCGTAAATCGGCAGGATCATGAACGGGACATAGGTATAAACGATGCCGATATAGACAGCGGTATTGGTGTTCAGGATCACCAAAGGGTCATCAATTATCCCGCTCCATAGCAGGAACTGGTTTAAGAATCCCTGCTTGGACAATATCCCCATCCACGCATAAACACGAATAAGAAAGCTGGTCCAGAACGGCAGGATTACCAGCATCATCAACGTGGGCCGCCACTCTGGCGAGGCATTTGCCATACCGTAAGCAATGGGATAGCCCACCAGCAAAGTCAAAGCGGTAGAGACCAGCGCGATTTTGAAACTGGAGAGGTAGGCTTTCCAATACAGGTTATCCTCGGTTAGGAAAATATAGTTTTCTATATCCAGCGCTGCCCAGAAACCCTTGATCCCTTGCCAGCCGTCACTTAGCGACAGGGTCGGGGTATAAGGGGGAATGGCGATGGCAAGATCAGACAGAGATATTTTCATCACGATCAAGAACGGCACCAGAAACAGCGCCAGCAGCCATAGATAGGGTATTGATATCAGGAAAAGGCGGCGAATATTCATCCCCGCCCCCTAACGTGTCAGAACGATACCGGCGGTATCGGTCCAGGACAGCCAAACCGGATCTTCCCAAGTATAGCTGCGCCTTGAAATGCGGCGATTATTCGCGGCCTGTGCCTTGATGGTTTGGCCGGTGCTGATCTTTACATAATAGGTCGAGAGGTTTCCAAGGTAGGCAATGTCGATGATTTCGCCCTGCACCATATTAGCGGCTTTGTCAGGGCGTTCCTTGGAGATTGCCACCTTTTCAGGGCGAATGGCAAAGGTCACATCGTTGCCCTTTGCAAGCGTTTCACTGGACCTTCCCGCAAGCGGTTGCTCGCCTTCGGCCCAGTGAATTTCCACGATATCATCATTGAGGGGCGTTACTTTGCCTTTGATCAGGTTCACCTCGCCAATGAAATCGGCCACGTAGGTTGAATTCGGTGTTTCATAAATCCGGTCCGGTGTGTTCACTTGAATCAACTGCCCATGGTTCATCACCGCAACGCGGCTCGCGACGGTCATGGCTTCCTCTTGGTCGTGGGTTACAATTACAAATGTGGTGCCAGTTTTTTCTTGAATGTCCATCAGCTCAAACTGGGTTTCCTGCCGCAGCTTTTTGTCCAGCGCCCCCAAGGGTTCATCCAGCAACAGCAGTTTGGGCGCCTTGGCCAAAGAACGCGCCAGCGCCACCCTTTGCCTTTGACCACCGGAAATTTGATGCGGTTTGCGCGCAGCAAACGTCGATAGCTGAACCAGCGCCAGCATCTCGTCCACCCGCCCGGCAATTTCCGATTTGGGCATATCAGATCGCTTCAACCCGAAGGCAATATTTTCGGCTACCGTCAAATGCGGAAACAGGGCGTAGGATTGAAACATCATATTCACCGCCCGTTTGTTGGGCGGCAAAGGGGCAACATCCTGACCCTCCAGCGTAATCACGCCTGCAGTCGAGGATTCAAATCCAGCCAGCATCCGCATCAAAGTAGTTTTACCGCAGCCGGAGGGGCCGAGCAGGGCAAAAAACTCTTTTTCGTAGATCTTCAGGTCGATATTGTCGATCGCCGTGAATTCACCAAAGCGTTTGGTAACTCCCTTGAATTCGATCAGCGGGGTTTGCGTTGGGTCGTTCCAGGGGCTGAACTCGTTAGAAGTGTCGTCTTGTTGCATAAAGCCCCCAATAGCTTGGTCGGGAACCACCACTGATCCCCACTTTGAACGCATTAAGGCATGAAATGATAATTTGATCAAATTGTATTTTTTAGTTTCGGCCAAGAGACATGCAACGGGCCGCAAGATTCATACCTGCCACTTGAATTTATTCGTGGTTATGAACCATTTCACCCTTGGCCATTCCAATGTGATGGGCCTGATGGTGATCGCCAATTGTCATCAACCCAAAAAACCCAAGGGCCTGAATGATATAGAAATCCTGATCCGACGTCACAGTCCAGACAACCGAATTATCGTCTACCTGCACATTGCTGTTCCAGCCTGTATCCGCCGCAAGGACTGGCCCGTGTGCTGGTACCATCCGCGAGACTGCCCCTCCACCAAAGCCGTTGCGGCTGGCGGTCATCTGCAATCCGCCGTTCACTTTCTTCGTGCTGACCTCCGTGTTGGTGATCAGCATGTCCATGTCCACCAGATGCTGGCGTAACCCGTCAATATCCACCCGATTCCAGTCGGTCTCAGGATCTGCACGCAATAGCGTCACAATTTCCATCATCGCCGCAAAGGCACCTTGCCCCGGCTCGGTCGGGATCGGGCCGCTGGTTATTGTCGGCATGTTATGGGACATGCCTTCGTGTGTCATTCCTTCTGTGTGCTGCATGGTGTGGCTCGGAGTGGTTTGCGCCCATACGGCGACACTGCTGCCAAAGGCCAAGACTGCCAGTCCGGCGATTGCGATTTTTCTGTTCATTTCAGGCTCCCGTTTAAATGATAATCTGTTGACTAGATTGAATCGAGCTTAAGGGTTATGATTTCGATCATAATGAAGAATTTTCCTACGCCGACACCCTTTGATTGCCTGCCGCCTCAGGCGGTCGGCCAAACCACCTTTAGCCGCAAGCAAGTTGTCTTTCATCAAGGCATGATACCCCAAGCACTATTCCATGTGGCATCCGGAGCGGTGATTCTGGAACGTCACACCGAAGCGGGGCAAAAAGTGGTGCTGCACAGGGCGGGCACAGGGGATTTGATTGCCGAAGCATCCCTGTTTTCCTCTGCTTATCATTGTACCTGCATCGCGGATTCAGACGCCACGTTAATCGCGCTTAATAAACAAGCGGTTTTGCGCATGATGGCCACCAATCCGGAATTTGCTGGTGCCTTGGTCAAGAAGATGGCCCGCCAAGTGCAACGCTATCGCCGCCAATTGGAATTGCGAACAATCCTTCCTGCCGTTGATCGTGTGCTTGCCGGCCTGTCAGATGGCTGGCTGCAAGGTAGCGTGATGCAATTTGCTAGCGACATCGGCCTCAGCCACGAGGCAACATATCGCGCGCTTTCAACACTGGTGGCCAATGGCAAAATTCAAAAGACCGGCCGTGGAAAATATGTGGCTCTATCCTGACTGCTTTGGTCAAACTACAATTCACCCCGCTTGTGCCAGCAGGGCTGCGTTGCCGCCTGCGGCTGTGGTGTCGATACAAACGTGGCGCTCGATTGTCAGGCGCTCTATTGGGTCAACTTCGCTGATCAAAGGCAGCAACACTCCATCCCGCATTGCCAGTGCAAGCCGCATTTTGCGCAACTCCTCAGGTGATGCAAAGCTAAGAACCGCATCAAAACCTGACAGTTTTCCAAGCGCATCCGGTTCAAGGTGCCCATCGGCAAGGATCGGGCTGCAACCCGCCAACTTCGCCGCCTGCTTTTGTGCATTGTAATCGGCCTGTGTTGGCCCAAGGCACAAAACAATACCCCGGCCAAAACGGGACAGCTGGTTGGATTCCCCTGTTGGGCCGGGCAGGGTAATTTTGCCCAGCGCCACCGGTGCCTGCGGCATCGCATCAAGGATTTCCGCCTGCAAGGCTTCCAGATCAACCGCGCCATGGGCAATATCATGCTGGCACACCTCTGCCTGTTTGAACCGTGCCACATAGGCAGGCCCGCCCGCCTTGGGGCCAGTGCCAGACAGCCCTTCTCCACCAAAGGGCTGCGCGCCGACAACTGCGCCAATCTGGTTGCGGTTCACATAGATATTGCCAACCCGCAGCTTTGCGATAACCGCTTGAACCCTGCAGTCAATCCGCGAATGGATGCCAAACGTCAGGCCATAACCGCTGGCATTCACCGCCTCGATCACCTGATCCAGTTCCTCCGCTTTGAACACCGCCACATGCAGCACCGGCCCGAATATTTCCTCGGTCAGATCGGCAATGCCATTCACCTGCAAAACTGTGGGCGACACAAAGCTGCCAACCATCGGTGCCTTCAGTTCCTTCAGTATACGCCCTTCGCTGCGGGCAAATTCGATGTGATCGACAATTTTGCCAGCGGCGACCTTGTCGATCACTGGGCCAATGTCGGTGGAAAACTCCCACGGGTTGCCGATTACTTGTTCGTCCATCGCCCCGTAAAGCATTTCCAGAAATGGCTCGCAGATATCTTCTTGCAGATACAACACCCGCAGGGCGGAACAGCGCTGGCCTGCGGATTGAAAGGCTCCGGTGATGATGTCGCGCACCGCCTGTTCCGGCAGCGCGGTGCTGTCCACCACCATTGCATTCAACCCGCCGGTTTCGGCAATCAACGGGGCCTCTGGCGTAAGGTTTTGCGCCATTGCCCGATTGATCCGCTGCGCTGTGGCAGTAGAACCGGTGAAGCAAACCCCGGCAATGCGCGGATCAGAGCAAAGGGCGGCCCCCACCACGGTACCGGCACCGGGCAGGAGTTGCAGAACATCACGCGGCACGCCTGCCTCGTGCAGCAAGCTGACCGCACGGGTCGCAACGAGCCCCGTGGCTTCTGCCGGTTTTGCGAGCACGCCGTTGCCTGCCGCCAGCGCCGCTCCGATCTGGCCACTGAAAATTGCCAGCGGAAAATTCCAGGGAGAAATGCAGGCAAATATACCGCGTGCAGGGCTATCGCCAAGGCGCTCTGCCTCACCCGCATAAAACCGCAGGAAATCCACCGCCTCGCGTAATTCGCTGATGGCATCAGTCTGGGATTTCCCGGCTTCGCGGGTGAGCAGGGCAAAGAGCTCGCCAAAGTGGGCCTCATAGAGATCGGCACCGCAGCGCAAAACAGCGGCCCGTTCATGTACAGGTGCGCGCCACTTTTGTGCGGCACTCAGGGCTTGCTCAAGGTCTTGGACGCTGACAACAGTAACCTTGCCTACCCTGTCTTTTGGGTCGGCGGGGTTGAAAACCGCATGGCTTTCGCCGCCCACTGGATTAAAGGCCAACAGGGGCTTGGCCTCCCATTGATGGTGCAGAAACGGCGCGCGCGCGGTATTGATTGCTGTTAGGTCATCCTCATCGCGCACATCCCACCCTTTGGAGTTTTTTCGGGTTGGGGCAAATATCTGAGATGGCATGACCACAGCGGTTGGCGTGTCGTTGTCGATTTCTGCAAGGGCCTCATACGGATCTTCGGCTACGATTTCGGCGGCAACATCTTCATCGACAATCTGGTTTACAAAGGAACTATTGGCACCGTTTTCCAACAGGCGCCGCACCAGATAGGCCAGCAAATCACGGTGCGCGCCGGCGGGTGCATAAATCCGACAGCGGGTGCCTTGTTGCAAGGCCAGATCATGCAGGACCTCGCCCATGCCATGCAGACGCTGGAATTCGAAAGCGGATTTATCGTGGGCCATTTCCAGAATCGCCGCTACGGTGTGGGCATTGTGGGTGGCAAATTGCTGGTAAATTCGGCTAGTCATATTCAGCAGCTTGGCCGCGCAACACAGATAGCTGACATCGGTTGCCGCCTTACGGGTGAACACTGGAAAACCGGCCAGCCCCTCGACCTGCGCCCGTTTGATTTCCGTGTCCCAATAGGCCCCTTTGACAAGGCGAACCATGATTTTGCGATCCAGTTCCACGGCAAGGGCATGCAACCAATCCAGTACCGCACCAGAGCGTTTGCCATAAGCCTGTACCACCACGCCAAAACCATCCCACCCAGCCAGTTCCGGCTTGTGCAGAACCGCCTCGATCACATCAAGTGACAGCTCGAGCCGGTCTGCCTCCTCTGCATCAATATTAAACCCCATGCCCGCGTCTTTGGCCTGTTTGGCCAGCGTAACAACCCGCGCCGTCAATTCCGCCATTACACGGGGTTTTTGACCAAGCTCGTAACGAGGATGCAGGGCCGAAAGCTTTACTGAAATTCCCGGATTTTCGCGAGTGTCACCAGAATTAGAATGCTTGGCAAGTTGCGCAATCGCGTCGCGATAGGCCCGATAAAAACCGGCCGCGTCCGCAGCTGTCAATGCGGCCTCGCCCAGCATGTCGTAGGAAAAGGTATAACCCTGCTTTTTTCGTTCCGCCCCCCGTTTAACGGCCTCCTTAATGGTGCGGCCCAGAACAAACTGGTGGCCCATTTCACGTATTGCCCGATCCACGGCAACACGAATGACCGGCTCTCCCAGCCGTTTGATTGCGCCGCGCAGCACGGCGGCAACACCGGAACCGTGGTCTTCTTGCAAAACCTTGCCCGTCAACATCAACGCCCAGGTCGAGGCGTTAACCAGTGATGAGCTGGAATGGCCCAGATGCTTCCCCCAGGCGCTGGGGGCGATTTTATCCTCAATCAGCGCGTCGATTGTTTGGGCATCGGGAACGCGCAGCAGGGCCTCGGCCAAACACATCAGTGCAACGCCCTCATTGGTCGAGAGGCCATATTCAGCGAGGAAAACCTCCATCAGGGTTGGGGTGCTATCCTTCCTGATGGCGTTTACCAGATCAAGGGCGCGGGCGTGGCTGGCTTGGCGCAACTCGTGGGTGATGCCAGTGGCGTTTCGAAGCTGCTCCAGCACTTTGGATTCAGGTAACTGATTTAATACGCGGATCTGGGTGCGGAATTGGGCGAGGGTTTTCATGGCTTCAAACCTTTGAGTGGATCGTCGGAGAGCAAACGTTGCGACATTATAACAGAAATCGAGTAGGGTTTTTCACTATAACCGGCCAATAAATGTGATAAACAAACTAAACATTGGATATATAATAAGGTGATTGGGCTAAGAAATGCAAAAACAAAGGCAATTAGATCAATTTGACCATGCTATCCTGAGCGCATTGTCCCGAGAAGGGCGGCTGTCGATTACTGAGCTGGCAAATCGGGTTGGCTTGTCAAAAACGCCCTGTCAGGCACGGTTGAAAAGGCTTTTGGAACAGGGATTTATTCAAGGGTTTCGGGCGGTTCTGGATCCGGTAAAACTGGATCGTCAGCATGTGGCATTTACCGAGGTTAAGCTGAGTGAAACAACGGAAAAGGCCCTCACTGCCTTCAATCAGGCGGTGATCAAAGTACCTGAAATCGAATCCTGCCATATGATTGCCGGGGCATTTGACTATTTGCTAAAGGTGCGCACACGCGATGTGAACGATTATCGACGTGTTTTAGGGGAGGTGATTTCTGCCCTGCCAAATGTGGCGAGCACCTCTACGCATGTTTCGATGCAATCGGTAAAGGATAGCGTGCTATGATATAAGTATAGCACGCTATTAAACTATTTTGCCTTCGGCGAGGATATTTATTTCGAATTCGAAATAGGCAGAGCGTCAATCCAGCAGGTCGGTTGCAGGATTTTCGGCGATGTCCACATCATCATAGTATCGTTGCGCCTGAGCCATCGAGCGATGCAAAGACAGGCGCATAGCGGCCTGTATTGGGGCACCGTTCAGGGCGGCTTGGGTCAGGAAACCAGAGCGCAGCCCGTGGGGCGAGGCGAAATCATCTGGATAGCCTGCAAGGGTCAGGCGGCGTTTGATGATCTGGCGGATGGCATCGGGCGCAAGGCCGCGTTCCAGCGCGTCGTCGGATTTGGTTATCGGTCGGAATAGCGGGCCATCGGTGATTGCGCCGGCCTCGATCCACAGTGCCAGCGCACGCGCTGCGCGGCCTTTGAGCACCAGCTTGGGCGTTGTGCCTTTGGCGGTGGTTTTGGTGTTTAGCAGCTGAATCCAGATCAAGCCTTTTTCGTCGAATTCCTTGAGCGAAATATCAGCGCGCATCAAGCCGGTGATCTCTGATCGGCGTCGCCCGCCAGAGGCCCAGCCAAGCATCAACACCGCCTTGTCGCGCAGATCACGCAGGGAATAGTTACAAGTGGCGAGCATGGCCTCCAGCACTTCGCGGGTGATCGGATTTTGCGATTTCGGCGTATGCGGGCGGGCGGCGGCGCGTCGCGCTTTGGCGCGGGCCTGACGGATCAGGGGTGCATCGAACGGCGAGGCAAGGTTTTTCATTCGATGAAAGGCGCGCCAACTGGCAATGCGGCGATCCAGCGTGGCGGGCGCTGGACAAGTCAGTGATTTACGCAGCCCTTGCCGGATCAGCGCACCCGCCGCAATGCGGGCGCTATCATCGGGGGCGGCTTCGGCCAAATCACGGGCGTGATCAAGAATGAAACGCAGAGCAACTGTTTCATCCTCGGGCCACAAAAGAGCGGTACCAAACACGGCCTCGCGCCAAGCGGTAATGTAGATCAGATCCCGCTCATAGGCGCGCAGGGTATTTTGCGGGGTGCCGCGCACATACAGATCAGTCAGGGCGGCTTCGTCCTCGACTGACAGGGTCGGTAAGACCAAAGGTGTGTGAAGGGGTTTGTTTGCCATGGGTTCCAGCTTGGCGGAAAAGGCCGACGGTTACAACAACAAGAACAGATGCGGCAACCCGCCCCTTGCGCCAAATGCCCTGTGCGGCGCATTAACACCTTATGAAACATATTCGCATTGCTCTGTGGCTGCTGATTGCCACGCTCGCCAGCCCGTTGCAGGCTGAAACGTCACTGACCGTTCACAAGGTGGCTGACAACGCTTTTGCTATCGTTGGCGACCTTGGCCAGCGCAATCCGCAGAACATGGCAAATAACGCCAGTTTCGGGTTGGTTGTGACAAATGCAGGTGCAGTACTGATTGATGCAGGGGGCAGCCGCGCGGGTGCAGTTGCATTGCACAAGGCGATTTCCACAGTGACAGACCAGCCGGTAACCCATGTAATCAATTCGGGTGGGCAGGACCATCGCTGGCTGGGGAATGGGTATTGGAAAGAACAAGGGGCGGTTGTGATTGCTTCGGCCGCGGCGGTTGAGGATCAGCAAGAGCGGGCCTCGATGCAGTTGACGGTTTTGTCAAACTTGCTGGGGAATGACGTGCTGGCGGGAACAGAACCTGTCTATGCCGATGTGACTTTTGAAGAGAGTTACGAGCTGGCAGTCGGGGGCACGGTTTTGCAGTTGACCCATCTGGACGGTGCCCACACGCCGGGTGATGCATTTGTCTGGAATGCGGATTCCAAAACCATGTTCACCGGTGATATTGTTTATATGGAGCGTATTTTGGGGGTGAACGATGTTTCCAACACCCTTGCTTGGGTAGAAACATTCGAAGCTTTTGCAGCGTTCAATCCGGATCATGTTGTTCCCGGCCACGGCCATGCGACGGATCTGGCAGGGGCGACCAAAGATACCTATGATTATCTAACCAATTTGCGAACCCAAATGGCCACCTTTATCGAGGATGGCGGCGAGATTACGGATTCGATTCATTTGGACCAGTCGGCATTCTCCTATCTGGCCAATTTCGAAGGGCTGGCCAAACGCAACGCGCAAGCGACCTTTGGCCAGATGGAATGGGAATAGCTGCCGCCTGACGGGTTGACTGCAAGCCACTTGTCGTGATGCTTGCAGGCAGTCATTCGGGGGCATCCATGGATCGCAAGACCAAGAATATACTGTTTATCATGTTCGACCAACTGAGGTTTGATTACCTCAGTTGTGCGGGTCACAAAACACTTGAGACCCCGCATATGGACAGGTTGGCCCGGAAGGGTGTTCGGTTTGATCGCGCCTATGTGCAATCCACCATCTGCGGTGCCTCGCGGATGAGCTTTTATACCGGTCGTTATGTGCACAGCCACGGGGCGGCGTGGAACAATTTTCCGCTGAAAGTCGGAGAGCAGACCCTTGGCGACCATCTGCGTCCGCTGGGTATGGATGCCTGGCTGATTGGTAAGACCCATATGAGCGTGGATGTGGCAGGCTTTGAACGGCTGGGGATTACGCGGGGCAGCAAGATTGGCGCGCGGATCGAGGAATGCGGCTTTGATGTATTTATCCGCGATGACGGGTTATGGGCCGAGGGGCCGGACGGGTTTTATGATGAGCGGCGTTCGCCTTATAACGAGTATCTGAAGGCAAAGGGCTATCACAGCGAAAACCCTTGGGCGGATTATGCCAATGCAGGGATAACAGACGCTGGGGAAATCGCCTCTGGCTGGTTGATGAAACATGCGGATAAGCCTGCAAATATTCTAGAGCAGGACAGCGAAACACCTTGGCTGACCGCGCGTACCATTGATTTTATCGAAGCGCAGGATCCTGACAAACCTTGGCTGGCGCATGTGTCATTCATCAAGCCGCATTGGCCCTATATCGTGCCCGCGCCCTATCACCAGATGTATGGTCACAATCAGATTCAGCCGGTGAACCGTGCTCCGAGCGAGCGGGAAAATGCGCATCCGGTATATGAGCAGTATATGAATAATATGATCGGAAAAGCTTTTCATCGTGATGACGTGCGAGATGTGGTTATTCCGGCCTACATGGGGTTGATAAAGCAATGTGATGATCAGATGGGGCGGTTGTTTGAATACCTTGAACAATCGGGGCGAATGGATGACACAATGATCGTGTTGACCTCGGATCATGGGGATTATCTGGGGGATCATTGGATGGGGGAAAAGGAGTTGTTTCATGATCCTTCGGTGCGGATTCCGCTGATCATCTATGACCCGTCGCCCGAGGCAGATACCAGCCGCGGGACGGTGTGTGACGCGCTGGTCGAGAGTATTGATTTGGCGGCAACATTCATTGAGGTTGCGGGGGGCGCGGTGCCGGATCATATCGTAGAGGGGCATTCATTGCTGCCGTTCTTGCATGGTGAAACCCCAAACGAATGGCGCGACTTTGCGGTGAGCGAGTATGATTTTTCAGCGACATCCATGTCGGTTAATCTGGGTTTGAAACCCCGCGATGCTCGGCTGTTTATGGTGGTGGATGCGAGATGGAAATTCATGCATTCCGAGGGCGGCTTTCGTCCGATGCTGTTTGATCTTGAAAACGATCCGGGTGAGCTGATTGATCTGGGTGATAGTGGTGCACACGGTGAAATTCTTGATCAGATGTATGAACGGCTCGGGCGCTGGGCGCGGCGGATGAGCCAGCGCACGACAAAATCGGAGGCGGATATCGAGAGGATGCGCCAAAGCTCAAATGACAAGGGAATTTTGCTCGGGGTGTTTGATGGTTCTGAGGTCGATGAAAGGCTGTGGAGCAAGTATCGCGGGTCCGTGGCGCAACGCTTTACGCCAAAGGGAGAGGATTAACAGCCACCCTGCGCTGGTTTTGAAAGGCCAAGCTGTGTCCCTACTCGGCGGGAATTTTCAATTCTGCCGCTTCTGCCCGGGTCAGTTGCTCGCCCTGTTTGCGCTTTTGTAAAACCTCGCGGGCACGGGCGTATTGGGGGTCTTCCCAGAACATCATGCAACCATTGCAACCTTTGCCACAGCAGCCCTCTACTCCAACACGGTTGGTCTTGAAACGTCGGTCCCCGGCCCCCTCTCCGATGGAGTCGACCAAGGCATCGCGGCGTTTGGTGTAGGCTTTGGGGTTGTCTTTGCCGGACACTTCCAAACCTTGGGTCAGTTTATCGAGGCGAATCCTTGCCCATTGTTCTTCACTCAATGCGCGCTCTTTGCGCATGACGCTGAACTCTGGAAAACGGGCGCGGATGTCGCTTGGGTCTTCGTGGTCGAACAGGGTAAAGGGAATGCGGATTGTGGTGCGCGAGCCGCCGTGGATGACATCTTTGCGCTCGCCATTTTTGGCGACCTCGAAATCGTACAGCCGTAATAGAACCGGTTCACGGGTGAGAGGTGAAATAAACTCCAGAACCTCGCCTGCATCCAGTTTGTTTTTCACATCCACCAGCAGGGCATCATCGGTGACGCCGCTGACAACACCGGCGTATTCCCATTGGGCAATTGCGGCAGTGTGTTCATAGTTATGGGCGTGATTTGTAAGGCGACCCTCGTGGAATGCCAGCGTGTAGCCCCGGTTGCCGACCGATTCCAGCTCACGCATATAGGGTAGGGGATTCCAACTTGCCGGATCATCGTAATAATCATCTATCGCCATGCGGTAAGCGCGGGCGACAACGGCGCAATAATACTCTGATTTGCCGCGACCCTCGACCTTGAGGCTGTCTACGCCAATGCGTAGGTATTCATCCAGTTTCGGCATGATACACAGGTCTTTGGAGTTGAGAATATAGGAACCGCGAGAGTCTTCCTCGATCGGCATCAACTCTCCGGGTCGACAACCTTCTTCCAGTAAAAACTCAAACATATCAAAGTTTTCGTCGGTGATCTTCAACTCTTGCACAGTGCCATCCTTGAGCCGCATCCGGAACTTGTAATTCCAGCGGCAAGAGTTGGCGCAGTTGCCCTGATTGGCGCCCCGTTCAGACATGAAATTAGACAGCAAGCAGCGGCCGGAATAGGTCATGCACATGGCGCCGTGAACAAAGGCTTCAAGCTTGATGTCGGGGCATTGCTCGCGGATTTCGGTCAACTCGCCAAAGGAAACCTCGCGGGCGAGAACCACCAATTCGGCGCCTTGCTGTTCCCAGAACTTCACCGACAACCAAGAGCTGACATTGCTTTGGGTAGAGATGTGCAGCGGCAGTTCGGGGGCGCGTTCGCGCACAAACTGGAACACACCGGGGTCAGCAATAATCAGCCCGTCCGGTTTCACCTTGCGAACGGTCTCGATGTATTCTTCCAGCTTGGGAATATCTTTGTTGTGGCTGAAAAGGTTCAGTGTGAGGTAGGCGCGTTTGCCGTGTTGGTGACAGAAATTCACCCCCTCGATTACATCTTCAAGCGAGAACTCGGACTTGGTGCGCAGCGACATATCCGGCGTGCCGAGATACACCGCATCAGCCCCGTAAAGGATGGCGATTTTCAGTTTGCGCAGGTTGCCCGCAGGCATGAGGAGTTCGGAACGATGCTGGGTCATTTGGTGGCCGCGTTAGGGTGCAAAAGGTTCTTGTATAGAGGTGGAAGGCAGATGCCAAGGTGGCTCATGTGCCGCAAAAGGTTTTGTAGGGGCCAAACCCGTCCGGCGCGGGGGAGGCATATTCTTGCAGGCCGTCACGTTCTTCATACGGGTTGGCCAGTACGGCTGACAGTTTTTCGAAACGGGCATAGTTGCCGCGTTGTTCGGCGGCTTGCAGGGCTTCTTCGACCATGTGGTTGCGCGGGATGTAGATCGGATTGACGCGGTTCATCGCAGCGGCGCGTTCCGAAGGGGTTGCAGTTTCCACTGATGCGCGATCCTGCCAAGCCGACAACCAGCTATTGAATGCAGATGGATCATCAAACAGTGCTTGCGCTTTTTCGGCATTGCCAAGGGTGGCGTCCGCCAAGTAGCGAAATAGCAGAGTGTAATCGACGTTCTGGCCCTTCATTGCGGATAAAAGGCCATCGGCCAGTCTGGTGTCGTCGTCTTGCACCGACTTTAACCCCAGTTTGGCACGCATTCTGTTGGTCCACAGTGTCATGTACTGACCGCCAAACAAAGTGACCTCCTCAGTAGCGATCTCGATGGCGCGGTCTTCGTTTTTTGCAAGCAGAGGCAGCAGGGTTTCGGCAAATCGTGCCAGATTCCAGCGCGCCATAGCGGGTTGTTGACCATAAGCGTAACGGCCCTGTTGGTCGATGGAACTGAACAGGGTGGCGGGGTCGTATTCATCCATGAAGGCGCAGGGGCCATAGTCGATTGTTTCGCCGGAAATCGTCATGTTATCTGTGTTCATTACCCCGTGGACAAAACCGACCATCATCCATTTGGCCAGCAGTGCCGCCTGTGCTTGCCGTACACCACGCAACAGCCCGAGGTAGGGGGTTTTGCTGTTGCTTAGGTGTGGATAGTGGCGGTTGATTGCATAATCAGCCAGTTTTTGTACGTTGTCGGTTTCACCGCGTGCAGCGAAGAACTGAAAGCTGCCAACGCGCAGGTGACTAGCAGCGGAGCGGGCGAGGACGGCACCGGGGTGGTTGCCGTCCTCGCGCATGATGCTTTCGCCCGTTGTGACAGCGGCCAGCGCGCGGGTCGTCGGGATATTGAGCGCGTGCATTGCCTCGGCCATGATGTATTCGCGCAGAACCGGCCCCAGCACCGCTTTGCCGTCGCCACCGCGTGAAAACGGGGTGCGGCCAGAGCCTTTGAGGGCAATGTCCTGACGCTCGCCCGATCTGTCCACCACTTCTCCCAGCAGCAGTGCGCGGCCATCGCCAAGTTGTGGGGAAAAGCCGCCGAATTGGTGGCCGGCGTAGGCTTGCGCCAGGGGGGCGGCATCGGTGGGGGCAGACTTACCGGAAAAAATATTCGCTAATGCCTGTTCGTTCAGGGCATCCGTGTCCAGCCCAAGGTCCGCTGCCAAGGGCTTGTTCAGGGCCACAAGTTCAGGGGCGGGAACATCTGCGCCCTGCCATTCAACGTAAAAGCCTTGCAGTTCTGTGGCATAGCTGTTGTCGAATTTCAGGCTGGTGTCGATGGTTGAAGAGGCCATTTAGATTTCCGTCAGCTTGAGGAAGGGAGCACCCAGTTCGGGCGTAGAAAATGGCAGGTATAGCCGTGGGGAATGCGCTCAAGGTAATCCTGATGTTCTGGTTCTGCCTCCCAGAAATCGCCTAGGGGAGCAACTTCTGTAACCACGGTTCCGGGCCAGAGATTGGAGGCATTCACATCTGTTATCGTGCGCAAGGCCTCTGTGCGCTGTTCATCGTCCCCATAATATATGGCGGAACGATAGGCGGTGCCATGGTCGTTGCCTTGGCGGTTTTCGGTTGTCGGGTCGTGGATCTGGAAAAAGAACTCCAAAATTTTGCGATAGATCAGCGCATCGGAATCAAAGGTGATTTCGATACCTTCCGCATGGGTACCGTGATGGCGGTAGGTGGCATTTGGCACATCACCGCCCGTATAGCCGACGCGGGTGCTGATCACGCCCGGCATTTTTCGGATCAAATCCTGCATCCCCCAGAAACATCCCCCAGCCAGAACTGCGCGTTGTTGTGCCATTTTATATGTCCTCTACTTGGTCAAGGTAATCGCTGTAACCCTCGGATTTCATATCGTCACGGGCAATGAAACGCAGGGAGGCGGAGTTGATACAATAGCGCAGGCCACCACGATCAGGCGGGCCGTCTGAAAAGACATGGCCAAGGTGGCTGTCGCCGTTTTTTGAGCGCACTTCGGTTCGGATCATACCGAGTGAGTTTTCGGATATTTCGCTGACATAAAGCGGATCAATGGCTTTGGTAAAGCTGGGCCAGCCGCAACCGGATTCAAATTTGTCAGAGGAGGCGAATAAGGGCTCGCCTGACACAATGTCGACATAAATGCCAGCGGCATTGTTATCCAGATAGGTACCGGTGCCCGGATGTTCGGTACCATTTTGCTGGGTGACACGATAGCTCTCGGGGGTCAGTTGGGTGATCGCGTCTGCGGATTTGGTGTATAAGGTCATCTGAGGTTCCTAGCCGTATTTATTACACAAGATAGGTTAAAGCTTCTGTAGTTCCAATAAAATCTGTTGTTAACCGCGTCCCAATAAGGGAACGACTCAAGTTGATACTCTGGGCCGGAAAAATGGTGTGACTTTCCGTAAAACGGTTATTTGAAATACAGTTGCCACAACAAAGGCGGAACTGTGCGGGAATCGTGAACAATCAGGGCGGAAATGTGATCCAATTAAGTCGAATTTTAGGATTCTTCTATTTAAATTGGCCTTTGTATGACATATTTACACTTAGTTGGTTACGAGGTGCAAAGATGTTTTTTGCAAAAAGAATTAGGGAAACCCTGCGCGATGTTGCGCCGGTAGTTTCAAGTACCTTGGATGTGGCCGCCGATTTTTTCGAGTTCCTGCTGAGGGGATCTGAACGCAATTGTTTGCAGCGTGTCGGCGTTACGAAAACACCAATGGGGTTATTTAGTCAGCAGCCGGGTGTTTGCCGGATGCACGGTTTGGGTGATCCGTTTGTTGAGCGTGTAACAAGTTAAGGAGTGACGTTGGGGTGAGCTAGGATTAATTGGTGCTGCTTGGGCATTTTGTCGGTTTGATGGGGGTCAAATACGGGTTTAATGCACTTTCTCCGGCTGTTTGCCGGGCTGCTTTCAAGGATAGACCCGCGTGACGTGGTTTCACGTGTCTATATTGTGTGCCGTTTTTCTGGTTCCAGCGCCGCTTGGTGTGTGGGAAAGGGAATAATAATGGCTATCGATCCAAACCAAGGATACGATCAGGTACAGTTTGTTGATCCGATATTGGATTCACGTTCTTTAGGCGTCTATCGAAATGCGCTGAAGCGCGTTCTTGATTTAGCGGGGGTTTTGTTGTTGGCAATTCCTGCTTTTGTTATTCTGCTTATTCTGGCTGTAGCGATCGCCTGTTCTGGCAATTTACCGTTTTATAGCCAAAAACGCATCGGCAAGAACGGCCGCGTATTCCGCATGTGGAAGTTGCGCTCGATGGTTCCCAATGCGGAGCAGCGGTTGAAAGTGTATCTGGCAGAAAACTCGGTAGCGCGGGCGGAATGGGACCGGACGCAAAAACTGAAGAATGACCCTCGGATTACCCCTATCGGCCAGTTTATTCGCAAATCTTCGCTGGATGAGCTGCCGCAATTGCTGAATGTTTTTTACGGTGAAATGTCACTGGTTGGCCCCCGCCCGATGATGTGCGAGCAACAGGATCTATATCCCGGTAAGGCTTACTTTCAGCTCTTGCCCGGGATTACCGGGTTTTGGCAAATTTCAGAGCGCAACGAGACCAGTTTTGCCGAGCGGGCGTATTATGACACCAGCTATCACCAGCAGCTTTCTCTTGCCACCGATTTGCGGGTTTTGTACCAGACTGTTGCCGTTGTTCTGCGCGGTACGGGGTATTAGATTCAGTGACGGGTCAGACTGTTCTTGAGCCGCCTTGCCCAGCCAATCAGTGGAAGACGTTCTTTCCAGCCGGTATCGTGAATATCTGTTTTCGAGGACCGCTGAATAATCCATTGCCCGGCAGTCGCCAATGTAGTGATATCGGGGTTTTCCCGACGAAACCAGCTATAGGCACCGTCAAGGTGCATGGGGCCACCGGCCGGATCGCCTAGTTTTCTGGAGAGCATGGTCTCAAGATAGGGTACCATCCGTGTGATCGCCGATTTTCTCAGCATGGTGGCGTGGGTCAGTTTCAGGGGCGCTTCCGGAGAGACCGGAGCAAAGAAAGCTTCGGTTTCTTGGGGTCCATAAATGGTGCCGAAATAGAACATATCCCAAGGTTCGCCTTGAATTGTTAAAGCCTCTTGGGCTGTACTCTTACAAAATCGGTTGGTGAAATCCGCGTCGTCTTCCAGTACCAAAATAGTGTCATACCCACGCGCAAGCGCATCCTTTAGAATGCCCAGATGGCTTTGAAAACAGCCTCTGCTACCGATATTGGGAAACTCGCCGGGATCATCCGGACGGCTGGCTGTAAATAGCTGGACTTTGGTGTGATCAAAGCTCAACCCGACGCGTGCCAACTGTTCCGCCATTTCGGCGCGCCGGTCGGCGCGGAAAGCCAGATTGATAACGTAGATCATGTCAATCGAAGCCAGTAGCGGAAATTTGGACACGCAGAAGCCTCCAGAATGTTGATTGCCCTTATTTGGCCAATGTTGCATTTTATAGGGCAAGCTGAAAGGCAGGATTCTGCTTAATTTTCTGTTAAGGTGTGGGGTGTTGCCTTCGCCTGTGTTTGTATCGCAAGTAACGAGGGGAATTCAGAACAATGCCCAATAGTCTGGCATATTTGATGTTACTGATCTGGCCGGTGGTCATGTTCGTGATGTTTCGCCGGATGCCTGCGCATAAGGCGCTGGTTTGGTCGTTACTGGGGGCCTATCTGTTTTTACCGCCTGCCCCCACGGCCTTTGATTTCCCGCTTTTGCCACCCTTTAACAAGGATAGCATTCCAAACCTGATGGTGTTGGTGATTTGTCTGGCGATGTTTGGGCGGGGGGTTCTGACGCTGCCGGATAGTCGCGTTGGCAAGCTGTTGATCGCGATGTTTGTGCTTGGTCCGGTGGTGACAGTGCTCACAAACTCCGAGCCGATACCCTTTCAGGCAGCACCTGCGCTGCCGGGCTTGCGGATCACCGATGCCATAGCTTTGGCAATCAATCAGGCCACGCTGCTGTTTCCGGTTTTATTGGCGCGAAGTTTACTGGCCACGCCAAAGGAACATCGCGACTTGCTGATGATCCTGATGATTTGTGGCCTTGTTTACACCATACCGATGTTGATCGAGGTGCGCCTTAGCCCAATTCTCAACCTCAAGGTGTACGGTTTTTTCCAACACTCCTTTGCCCAAGCCGTGCGGTTTGGTGGCTATCGGCCGGTGGTGTTTTTGAACCACGGCCTGTGGGTGGCCTTTTTTGCCATGACCACCGCAATGGCGGCTTTGGCCTTGTGGCGGGCAGACAGGGGTGAGCGCCGATCTGTCTATGTGTTGGCTGCGGGGTATTTGGTATTGGTTCTGGTGTTGTGCAAATCGCTTGGGGCGCTGGTGTTTGCGGTTGCCCTGACACCGCTGATTTTCTTTACCAGCCAGCGCATCCAGATCGCGATAGCCTTTGTGGTGGCGCTGTTGGCGTTGTCTTATCCGGTTCTAAAGAATACCGACCTGATGCCGACACAATTCTTGCTGCAACAGGCGGGCAAGGTAAGCGAAGAGCGGCGGGGATCGCTGTATTTCAGGTTCTACAACGAAGATTTATTGCTGGAGCGGGCGAATGAGAAACCACTGTTTGGCTGGGGTAGTTGGGGGCGTAACCATCTGCATAATCCGGTGAACGGTGAAATCAAAACAGTGACCGATGGGCGCTGGATCATTACTTTCGGTGTGTTCGGCTGGATTGGCTTTATTGCCGAGTTTGGCCTGTTAACCCTTCCGTTGATCCTTCTGTGGCGGGTATCACGGGTGATGCCGCCGGGGGATATGTCGCCTTATGTTGGGTCGATTGCGCTGATACTGGCGATTAACGTGCTGGATCTACTGCCAAATGCGACGCTGACGCCATTGACTTGGTTGTTGGCAGGGGCGCTGTTGGGATATGTAGAGAAGCAATACCATAACCTGCCTGAAGTAATCCGGAAACGGGCACCTTGGCAGCCGATTATGTAGGAGGCAGGGTGGTGACAAACACTGCGAATACACAGCGCCCCAAGGTGCTGGTGATTGCCGAGGCGGCTAACCCAGAATGGGTCAGTGTGCCGTTGGTGGGCTGGTCATTAGCCAACGCGCTGCGTCAAGTGTGTGATGTTCACATCGTTACGCAGATACGCAACTGCGATGCATTCTTGCGTGCGGGGTTGGTTGAAGGCGCGGATTTCAGTGTGATTGATTCAGAGGCTTTTGCCAGACCCATGTGGCAATTGGGCAATAAGCTGCGCATGGGTGAAGGCAAGGGCTGGACCATGATGCAGGCCCTTGCGGCACTGTCTTATCCCTATTTCGAGCGGTTGGTTTGGAAGCGGTTCGGCAAGCAAATTCGGGACGGCGAGTATGATATTGTGCATCGCGTTACCCCGCTCAGCCCTACGGTTTCCAGCCCGATTGCCGCCAAGTGCCGTGCGGTGGGTGTGCCCTTTGTGGTGGGGCCTCTGAATGGTGGTGTGCCTTGGCCCAAGGGGTTTGAATCTGAGCGGATGAAGGAACGGGAATGGCTGTCGTATTTGCGAAGCGCCTATAAACTGATGCCTGGTCGCGGGGCAACGCTGAATAATGCGGCGGCAATCCTCGTTGGGTCGCGCCATACCCAGAGCGAAGTGCCGAAACGGCATCAGGGCAAATGTGTTTATATGCCTGAAAACGCGATTGATCCGGCGCGGTTTTCTCGCAAGGCTGAAACCAAGGACGGCCCGCTGAGGGCGTGTTTTATCGGGCGAATGGTGGCTTATAAGGGGCCGGATATGTTGCTGGAGGCTGCTGCACCACTGTTGCGCGACGGGCGGATGTCACTGGATATGATTGGCGACGGTCCTTTGCTGGAACCGTTGAAAGCGCAGGTTCAGGCGGAGGGCACGCAGGATAACGTGCGGTTTCACGGTTGGGTGGCGCACGACGAAGTGCAGGACATTATGATTAACAGTGCGTTGCTGGCATTTCCGTCAATTCGCGAATTTGGCGGCGGGGTAGTGCTGGAGGCGATGGCACTGGGCATTCCGCCCTTAGTGGTGGATTACGCGGGGCCGGGGGAGTTGGTGGAAAGTGCTTATGGGTTCAAGGTGCCGATCGGTGATCGGGCACAAATTGTTGAAGGGTTTCGCCACGAGTTGGAACATATTGCCCAATCACCAGAAATTCTGGCTGAAAAAGGTCAGGCTGCGCGAGCGCGGGTTGAGGCTTTGTTCACATGGCAACAGAAAGCACAGCAGGTTCTACAGGTGTATGATTGGGTGCTAGGGCGGGCTGAACAGCGGCCTTCGTTTTTCTAGGTTTTGGTAATTTTGGCGGGAATACCTATGGCGGTGCACCCCGCGGGCACGTCTTTAGTCACAACCGCATTTGCGCCAATTAGAGCATGGTCACCGATGGTCAACGGCCCCAGAATTTTTGCGCCTGCGCCAATGTCCACATGACCACCGACAACCACATTGCCAGCCAGCGTAACCTGATGGAATATCATGCAATTTGGGCCAACAACGGCTTTGGGGTGGATGATGATACCGGTCGGATGCGTTAGCCGCAACCCGCCGCCAATTTCTGTGTTCAGATGGATTTCACATTGCGTTACGGTAGACCAGAACCGATGCACTAGCGCCCAGTATTTCATCCGCAACTGCCGCAACCGCCCACTATTTTGTGCGGTTTGATAGCGACGAATTGCGCGCAGGAGTTTTTTGCCGGGTTCCCAAAACCCTTGAATATCTTCGCGGCTCCAATCCGGAACCTCGGCGGAAATCATGCTTTCATTTGTCAAAAGCACATCTCCTTGTCGATACGCGTGCTGCTAGTAAGCAGTTTCACGTGTTTTGAAAGTTTGTGCAATACTGATTGCGCCTTGGCTGCTGGCTGGAAACCGGCAGAATGATCAGTTAGACAACTCTCAACTGGCCCACAAGTAAAGGAACGCCCGTGAAAATTGAGAAAACTGCCCTTAGGGATGTGCGGATCATTACCCCCGCGCGTTTTGGCGATGAACGTGGGTTTTTTAGCGAGAGCTGGAGCAAGCAGGCGTTTGAGGCGCAGGGGCTGAGGTATGATTTTGTGCAAGACAATCATTCGTTGTCTGAGAAGGCAGGCACTTTGCGCGGCTTGCACTATCAATCGCCGCCTCATGCGCAGGACAAACTTGTGCGCTGTGGGCGTGGGGCGTTGCTGGATGTGGCCGTGGATATTCGCAAAGGCTCCCCCGATTTTGGCCGTTGGGTTGCTGTGGAATTGTCATTTGAAAATGGTCGACAGTTGTTGGTTCCCAAAGGGTTCTTGCACGGGTTTGTTAGCCTGATGCCGGAGACGGAGATTATCTATAAATGCACCGACTATTATGCACCGGAATGCGATGGGGCGGTGCGTTGGGATGACCCGGCCCTTGGGGTGGATTGGCAATTGCAGGGGGTTGCGCCGATTTTATCGCAAAAAGACACAAATGCGCCATATCTCTCGGATATTGACAATCTGTTCGAGTATCGAGGGTAAGCGTATGGTTGCAATAAGAAAAATGCTGGTTACAGGTGGGGCGGGGTTTATTGGCTCTGCCGTGGTGCGCCTTGCAATTGCGCGCGGCGATAGCGTGGTGAATGTAGATGCATTGACTTATGCATCTTGTCTGGAAAACCTGACAGCAGTGGCAGATAACTCCCAATACGTTTTTGAACACGCCGATATTTGTGACCGCGCGGCGATGGACCGAATTTTTGCGCACCATAGGCCGGATGCGGTTGTGCATTTGGCGGCAGAGAGCCATGTGGACCGGTCAATCGACGGGCCGGGGCAGTTTATCCAGACCAATGTAACTGGAACCTTTACCCTACTGGAAGCAGCGCGGGGATATTGGCAGCAACGGGGAGAGCCAGCGGATTTCCGGTTCCTGCATGTTTCTACGGATGAGGTTTACGGCTCGTTGGGGCCGGAAGGGTTGTTTACCGAGGAAACCGCCTATGCCCCCAACAGCCCTTATGCGGCGTCAAAGGCGGCGTCGGATCATTTGGTAAGGGCTTGGGGGGAAACTTATGACCTGCCCGTGCTTACCAGCAATTGTTCGAATAATTACGGTCCGTATCAGTTTCCCGAAAAGTTGATTCCGGTGGTGATCCAGAATGCTTTGGCGGGGAGTGATATTCCGGTTTACGGTGCGGGCGAAAATATTCGGGATTGGCTGTTTGTCAAGGATCATGCGGATGCTTTACTGGAGGTTTTGGCCAGGGGCCAAATCGGGCGTTGCTATAATATTGGCGGTGAAAACGAAGTGCGCAACATTGATTTGGTGAAGCAGATATGTGCCGTGCTGGATCGGCTGCAGCCCGGTAATTCGCCGTTTAGTGAGCAGATCACTTTTGTGACGGACCGCCCCGGCCATGATCAACGCTATGCGATTGATCCAAGCCGGATTCGCAATGAACTGGGCTGGCGGCCCAGTGTGACGCTGGATCAGGGGTTGGAGCAGACGGTTGAATGGTATCTGGAAAACCAGCCTTGGGTGCAAGCCCTGCAAAGCCGCCATGGCGTGGGCCAGCGTTTAGGGGTCAAGACATGAAGGTTCTGGTTTTTGGCCGCACGGGGCAGGTTGCCCATGCTTTGGCCCAGCATGACGGTGTCATGGTTCTGGACCGTGCACAGGCGGATTTGATGCAGCCGGATATTTGCGCTGACTGGATTGCGCGCACTGATGCGGATGCGGTGATTAACGCGGCGGCCTTTACTGCGGTGGACGGGGCCCAGAGTGATGCAGACACAGCGATGATGGTGAACGGCACTACACCGGGCGCGATGGCCGTTGCGGCGGCGGTGCGGGATTTGCCGTTTGTGCATATTTCTACGGATTATGTTTTTGACGGCTCGGGTGTGCAACCATGGCAGCCTGACGCTGCTAAGGGGCCGCTGAATGTTTACGGTGCCAGCAAGCTGGCAGGAGAACAGGCCATTCAGGCCGCTGGCGGGCGGTTCGTGATATTGCGCACGTCTTGGGTGTTCTCGCCTGAGGGGAATAATTTTGTTAAAACCATGCTGCGGTTGTCCCACACCCGCGATGTATTGAACATCGTTGAGGATCAGGTCGGTGGGCCAACAGGTGCAGATGATATTGCAAATGCCTGTCTGGAAATCGCGCGGCAATTGGCGATCAATCCTGTCTTGGCAGGAACCTATCACTTTTCCGGTGCGCCAGACGTTAGCTGGGCCGATTTTGCCCGTGTGATCTTTCATAAGGCTGGCAAGGATGTTCAGGTATCGGGAATTGCGACAAGTGAGTACTCCACTCCTGCCAAACGACCCCTGAATTCGCGGCTTGATTGCTCTGCACTCAGCGCTTTCGGCTTGCATCGTCCGGATTGGGGCTTGGCTTTGACCCGCGTTTTACATCAGCTGGAGGGAACCCCATGACCAAGCGCAAAGGCATTATTCTGGCAGGGGGCACGGGCAGTCGGTTGTTTCCGATCACTATGGGCGTGTCCAAACAACTGCTGCCGATCTATGACAAGCCGATGATCTATTACCCGATCAGTACTTTGATGCTGACGGGCATTCGCGAGATCGCGATTATTACCACGCCCCATGATCAAGAACAGTTTGTGCGCACCCTTGGGGATGGTTCCCAATGGGGATTGTCGCTGACCTATATCACCCAACCCAAACCGGACGGGTTGGCGCAAGCCTATCTTTTGGCGCGCGATTTTCTGGATGGGGCGGCGTCGGTGATGGTGTTGGGGGATAATATTTTCTTTGGCCAAGGTCTGCCGCAATTGTTGCAAGAGGCGGATCAAAATCTGCACGGCGGTACTGTGTTTGCCTATCATGTGGCCGATCCAGAACGTTATGGTGTTGTCGGGTTTGATGGTGACGACAAGGTCGTTGAGATCGTGGAGAAGCCCGAGGTTCCACCTTCGCGTTATGCGGTGACGGGGCTGTATTTTCTGGATGGCACTGCACCGGATCGCGCGGCGGGGATCAAGCCGTCAGCACGGGGCGAGCTGGAAATCACCTCTCTGTTACAAAGCTATCTGGGCGAGGAAGCGTTAAAGGTTAAGCGTATGGGGCGCGGATATGCTTGGCTGGATACCGGCACCCATGAGAGCCTGCTGGACGCTAGCAATTTTGTGCGTACGCTTGAGAAACGCCAAGGGTTGCAGACCGGCAGCCTTGAGGAAATCGCCTTTGAGAGTGGCTGGATTGATCGCGAAATGCTGGCCGAACGGGCGCGAATTTTTTCCAAAAACGCCTACGGGGAATATTTGGCCGGATTGCTGGCGGCGGACGACAGCTGGCAACAGTCGGGGGGCTAGGCAGCATGTCGGCATCCCCCCAAGGCTATCGCCGTGAAATCGACGGTTTGCGCGCGATTGCGGTCTTGGCAGTGGTATTTTACCATTTTTCGGTGCCGGGGTTTGGCGGTGGTTTTGTTGGTGTCGATGTTTTCTTTGTCATTTCGGGGTTCCTGATTGGCGGCATCCTGTGGCGAGAACTGGTTGCCACGGGGCGGTTGTCACTGGCACGGTTCTATACCCACCGTTTGCGCCGCCTGGCCCCGGCCTTTGTGGCAATGGCGCTGGTGTCAGGATTGGCAGCTTACTTCATTCTGCTTCCCTATGAATTTCGAGAGTTTGGCAAGGCGCTGATTGCCTCGACTGTGTATCTTTCCAACGTTCTGTTTTTTCGCCAGTCCGGATATTTTGATTCTGCGGCGGATGAAAAGCTGTTGTTGCACACTTGGTCTTTGTCAGTGGAAGAACAGTTCTATATTTTCCTGCCGCTCACCATCCTGATTTTTGCCCGCAGTACGCGGATATTGTATTGGGTGTTGATGCTGGTTTTTGCGCTGTCCCTGTTGGCTTGTATCCTGTTCACTCGCTCTTCGCCCACCGCAGCGTTTTATCTGTTTCCGTTTCGGGCATGGGAAATGCTGGCGGGGGTGTTACTGGCGATTTACGGGGCAAAAACGCAAGAGGATTGGCGGCACGGGCCTTTACCCTCGTTTGTCGGGATACTGTTGGTGCTGGGGGGTATCGGGTTGGTTCAGGCGGGCGAAGGCTTCCCTGGTTGGCAGGTTATGGCCCCAGTGTTCGGGGCGGTTTTGCTGATCTGGAACGGGCGCGATTATAATTTGGTGAACCGGATGCTGGCGTCACCGGTGCCGGTATTTATTGGGCTGGTCTCCTATTCGTTGTATCTGTGGCACTGGCCGATTTTGACCCTGACGCAGTATTATTTTGATGGCTACAGCGGGGGGCAATCTGTTGTCTGGATGGTTATTGCGTTGGGTATTGCCGTTGTTTCCTGGCGGTTTGTTGAGCTGCCGCTGCGCCGTTCGCACCTAAAAGGGCCGCTGTTGCTGGCAGGTGTCGGGCTGGCGTCATTTACCCTACTGGGCCTTGGGGCGCTGATTTATTTGCAAAACGGGATGCCGGATCGCTTTGGGCCAAAGGCGCGGATGCATATTGATGCCAGCGCGGATTTCTTACAGGATTGGAGCCGGTGTTACTGGCCAGAGGATGGCCCATTGCAAGGGGTGGAAGTTTGCCCGATTGGCCCGGATGGCCCACCGGAAGTGCTGGTCTGGGGTGATTCCCATGTGCGGGCATTTCAGGCGGGAATTGCGCTTGCGGCGCAGGAACACAAGCGCTCCGGATTGCTGATCTGGCACGCCGGTTGCCCGCCGCTTTTCGGGATTACCAAACAGGAAAGTGCCGCAACCCCGTTAGAGAACGCGGATTGCACCACGACCTTGCAGCGGATGCAGGGTGCGGTTGGGCAATTGCCGGGCATTCGCAAGCTGTTGGTGATCGGACGCTGGGCCTATTACGCGAAAGGTGCGGGTGTGGGGAATGATGCGCATAATACGATTGCGTTGCGCGGCGGGGCTTTACCAGACGTGTATGGGCAGGCCGTGAACCGTACATTTGGTCAACTAGCGGAGAATTTCGATCAGGTGTTTGTTTTGCAGCAAGTACCTGAAATCCCGCAGTATGACTCGCGAGAGTTTGCGCGCAAGCTGGCGCATGGGCGATTGGAAACAGATGCGGCTTTGACTGTTCCAGTAGAAAAAGTGAAGACCCGAACAGGGGAGTCAGAGGCCCCATTCAGGGCATTGGATGCCACCGGAAAACTGACGTTTCTAGAGAGTTGGGGCATGATGTGTACCGGTCAAACCTGTTCTGCTGTGGCAGATGGACGGGCGCTTTATTTTGACAATAATCATATTACCAACACAACGGCGTTGCAGATGCGCGGGCTGTTTGATCCGGTGTTTGGGCCTGAGGTTGCGGTAGAATGAGCCGTGAAATCAGGGATAAGCTGTGGGATGTTATCGTCATCGGTACGGGTGTCGGTGGCGGTGTTTTGGGGCGGCGTCTGGCGGAAAAAGGGCTGTCGGTTTTGTTTGTGGAACGCGGCCCGAACGGCCCGCGAGGTGAGGAAACCGCGCTGGATGGCGAGATGTTTGATCCGGTTGCCCGACAGGTGCGCGGGTTCTGGCCCGATCCGATCAAGGCACAGGTAAACGGGCGCAGTTCAGAGTTTTTTGCCCCCCTTGGTGCGGGTGTCGGGGGTTCCTCGGTGTTCTATGCAGCGACGCTGGAACGCCCAGAGCGCCATGATCTGGATGATAGGGCGGATCGGGTGCATCCCACGGGCGGTTGGCCAGTGGGCTTTGATGCGTTTATGCCCTATTTTGATCAGGCCGAGAAACAGTTCCATATTTGCGGAGAAGAAGACCCATTGTCGGAAGAAGCGGCCTCGACTTTGGCAGCGCCCCCAGCGCCAGAGGCGGGTGACGCCCGAATGATGCAGGGATTTAGCGATGCGGGGTTGCATCCTTATCGTGCCCATATGGCGGCGCGGTTTTTGCCTGAATGCAAGCAATGTTTCGGTTTTAAATGCCCGCGAAAATGCAAGATGGACGGGCGTTCGGCGGGGGTTGAACCCGCCCTTGAAACCGGCAATGCGACGTTGATTGATAACTGTGAGGTTCTAGCGCTGCACAGCACTGTGGATACGGTTTCGCATGTTCAGGTGCGGCGCGCTGGCAAGGTATTTGATCTGCGCGCCAAACGGTATGTGCTGGCGGCAGGCGCGCTTTCTTCGCCCCGATTGTTACTGGCCTCGACCTCAAAGCATTGGCCGAAAGGCTTGGCAAATAACAGCGGTTTGGTTGGGTGCAACCTGATGTTTCATGTGAATGAGATGTTTGCCATTTGGCCTAAACGCGGGCAGGGTTTCAAGGGCGCAAGCAAAGCAATTGCCCTGCGCGATTTTTATTTTCAAGGTGGTCAGCGCTTTGGGGTGGTGCAGGCTTTGGGGTTGGATGCCTCATATGGCGAGATCGTGCACTACCTGAATATGATGTTTGACCGCTCCTTTCTGGCGAGGCTGAAACCTTTGCGCAATCTGACACGGATTCCGGCGTTTCTGGCGGGCAAATTGTTTGGCAGTGCCAAGGTTTTTGTCGGCATTCTTGAGGACATGCCCTATGCAAACAACCGCGTGGTGCTGGAGCCCGACAATCCATCGAAAATCAGTATTCAGTACCGGTTCGAAAATGAATTGTTGAAACGTCGCCGCCAGTTCCGCCGCTTGATCAAGCGGGGGTTTCGGGGGCAAAGGTTGGCGTTTCTGGGCATTCAACCTGAGTTGAATTTCGGCCACCCAAGCGGTACTTTGTGTTTTGGCAATGATCCGGATCGCAGTGTTTTGAACGCGGACTGTCGTGCACATGGGGTGAAGAACCTGTTCGCTGCAGATGCCTCATTTATGCCGACCTCAATGGGGATCAACCCCAGCCTGACGATCGCAGCGAATGCTTTGCGAGTGGCGGATCGGATGCTGGCAGATAAGGAGAGCGGTGATGGTCCAGATTAGAAATGGTATTGCAGTGATTACCGGTGCAGGCTCCGGTTTGGGGCGTGCCTTGGCGGTGGAAATGGCTGCGCAAGGGATGCGGGTTGTTGGTTTTGGACGCCGGATGGATGCCTTGCAGGGTACGGCTGAACTGATTGAAACGGGCAGCTTTACGGCGATGCCTGTGGATGTGGCGGATGCTAATGCGGTTGCTGCGGCGTTTGCGAAAATTGCACAGCCTGTCACAATATTAATTAATAACGCGGCGGTATATCCAAGGCGTGATATTCTGGACGAAACACCGGAGAGCTTTTCCAAGACCATGGAAATTAACCTTGGGGGTATGATTGCCTGCACCCATTTTGCGCTGGCTGAGATGGTGAAAACCGGGGTGGGACGCATTCTGAATGTGGCCAGCTTTGCCGACATCGCGCCGCTGCCTGCCAGTGCTGCCTATAGTGTTTCAAAAGGGGCGGGGCGGATTTTAACGCGAGCTCTGGTGGCCGATCTGGGGGACAGGTTTCCCGATATTGTCATTACCGATTGGCTGCCCGGAATGCTGGCCACGCAGATGGGTATTGCTGACGGTTTGCAGCCTGAGGTTGCTGCAAAATGGGGGGTGAAATTGGCGCTTTGGCATGATTCGTCGCTGAATGGCACTTCCTTTGAAATGGATCACGAGTTGTTGCCGCCGCAATCGCTGAAACGGCGGCTCAAGAACAAGGTTTTGCTACGCAAATCACCTGCGCCGCGACAGCTTTAGCGCCTCAACCGCAAGGCTGGGCAGGATCCAGATACAACGTGCATAGCGGGGCACCAGACGGCGCGGGTTGGATACCATCCGCCACACCCATTCCAGTGCCAGCTTTTGCACCCAATGCGGTGCGCGGGTCTGGCTGCCGGCGATAAAATCAAGGCCGGCACCGATCGAGACAAAGCCGATATTCGGGGCCAGTTCACGGCCAAGGGCAGCAAATTCTTCTTGTTTTGGGGCACCAAGGGCCAGAAAACAAAGACCAGCGCCGGAGCCTTGTAACGTGGCAAGAATTTCTTTCGCTTGTGTGCCTGTTGGATCAAACCCGAAAGACGGGGCGATGCAGGTGGCGATTTTCAGGTCGGGGATGCGGTTCTGCAGCCCTGTTGCGGCTTGTTGCAGGGCTTCTTTGGTGCTGCCAAGCAGGGCAATTGCGATGTTGTTTTCAGCCGCCAACCGGGCCAGTGGCACTACCAACTCAGAACCGGGAACCAGCTGCACAGGGCGTTTGGCAAGGCGTGACAACCAGACAATCGGGTTGCCGTCGGCAACAATAAAATCCTGTCGCAGATAGGCCGCTAGAAACCTGTCGGAGTTGCGCATTTTCACCAGATGATCCAGATTTACGGTGGCGATGGCAAAGCCTTCGCCAGCAATGAATCGCTCTGTCACAGCGTCAAACAACGCTTTTGCGCTCTCGGTGTTAACTTGCACAACATTTGACTGAAAGCTGAACTGCATGGTATTTTCCTGTTCGAACTCCGATCCTCTTACATGGTTTTGCAGTCTTACAAAATGGTGCAGCTTTGCAACGCTTTGAATTCGCTTTCAAACGGTTATAATTGCCACAATTATCTCTTATTTTAGGGGGATAACATGGCAATTAATCCCAAGCCCCGTCGGAGGTGGCATGACAGCAATTTCCATCATTGGATGCGGTTTTGTAGCAGACTTGTATATGCGCTCTCTGGCGCAGTTTCCGGATGTCCGGGTTGTTGGCGTTTATGATCGGGATAGCGCGCGTAGCGATGCGTTTTGCAGTCATTGGGGGCTGGTGGCTGTGGGCAGTCTGGATGCTTTGTTTGATGCAACGCCCAAGGGGGGCGTGATCCTGAATCTGACCAACCCACATGCGCATTTTGCCCTAACCAAAGCCTGTTTGGAAGCGGGGTTTCACGTCTATTCCGAAAAGCCATTGGCGACAGAAATGGTGGATGCTCTTGCCTTGCATGCGCTGGCCAAGGAGAAAAACCTGCTGCTGGCATCTGCCCCGTGCAGTGTTTTGGGCGAGGCAGCGCAGACTTTGGCGGTGGCAGTTCGGGCCGATGTGGCGGGAACACCTCGGCTGATTTATGCGGAACTGGATGACGGGTTTATCCCGCAAGCGCCTTTCGCCAAGTGGTTCAGCGAATCCGGGGCACCCTGGCCTGCGGAGGATGAATTCCGGGTTGGCTGTACGCTGGAGCATGCGGGTTATTACCTAAGCTGGTTGATTGCGATGTTCGGGACGGTGCGCCGGGTTGTTGCGGCCTCGGCTGATCTGGTGCCGGATAAGATAGCGGGGGACGGCGCACCAGATTTTTCGGTGGCGACACTGTTTTTTGAGAACGGGCCGGTGGCGCGTTTGACCTGTTCGATTGTGGCACCCCATGACCATCAAATCCGGATCATTGGCGATAAAGGCGTGCTGGCGGTTCAACAGGCATGGGACAATAACGCCAAGGTAACAATGCGCAAACGTGTGACAATCCGGAGGCGTTTGTTGGAATTACCGTTTGCCAAGCGGTTTCGTCTGAAAGGACCTACCCATCCCAAGGTCGGGCGCTGGGGTGCAGCTTCAATGAATTTTGCACTGGGTCCGGTGGAAATGCTGGATGCCTTGCGCGAGGGGCGGGAAAGCCGCTTGTCAGCAGATTTTGCTCTGCATCTAAATGAAGTGACTTTGGCAATCCAGAACGCGGGCGACAGTACCGGTTCACAGGAAATGCAGACCCGTTGCGCAGTGATGGAGCCGATGCCATGGGCAAAATAATGGTCACCGGTGCTGCTGGGTTTATCGGTCGTCATTGTGTTGTGGCGGCATTGGCGCGGGGCCATTCGGTGGTGGCTGTGGTGCGTCGGGAAGCGGCGTTTCCTGCGGGTGTTGAGGTGGTTGTGGCTGATCTGAACGATGTGCAGGAATTGCCTGCCGTTGATGCTGTGATCCACGCGGCGGCATCTTTGGCCGGGGATGGGACGGAAATGGCGCGCGATACAATTGCCGCGACCAAGGGTTTGATCGATGCGTTGCAGGGGCGGGTCCGAATTGTTCTGGTCAGCTCAATCGCGGTCTATGACACCCTGTCGCTGGCTGTTGGGGATGTGCTGGATGAAACGATTGCGGTAGAGGCCAAGCCGGAACAACGTGACGGTTATTGCCGCGCGAAACTGGCGCAAGAGGCGTTGGTAATGGCGTCGGGGCAAGATGGATTTTTGATCCGCGTCGGGGCTGTTTACGGCAAGGGGCGTTTGTGGAACGGGCATTTGGGGCTGGCGATGGGGCCGATGTTGTTGGGTGTTGGCACGCGCGGCGAGGTGCCCCTGTGTTATGTTGAAAACTGTGCCCAGGCATTGGTAATGGCCACGGAAACACCGGTGAACGGAGTGGGATATCTGAACCTTGTTGACGATGATTTACCGGATCGGGGGGCTTATGTTCAGGCCCTGCAATCAGGGGGTTGGCCGCGATTTGTGCTGCCGTTTTCGTGGCGGATATTGCAGGTGATGGCGGCCCTGTTTGGCTGGCTTCCCGGAATGCCGGGCTTGCTGCGTCCCGCAATCTTACACGCCCGTATGAAGCCTTTGCGCTATGCGAATGCGCGGCTGAAACGACGGTTTGGTTGGCAATCAAATGTGAGTTTCGCAGAAGCTATGGAGCGGTCGGTTAACAGGGGGCCTCATGGTTAAAGAAAAGATATTATCCGGCCCGATTGCCTATCTAACGGGGGAATACCCGCGTGCGACGGATACTTTTATCCAGCGCGAAGTGATGGCGCTGCGCGGGCTTGGGGTTGACGTTAACACCTGTTCAATTCGCAAAACCGGGCCAGAACATCTGGTGGGCGAAGAGCAGCGCGATGAGGCCAGGAAAACCTTTTACGTTCTCAAGGCCGCCAAATCCCCAGTACGGTTTGTTGGGGCACATTTGCGCGCGTTAGCTAGTTCACCCAAGCGATATTTTCGCGGTTTATCCCTAGCTTGGCGTAGTTCTGCGCCCGGAATCAAGGCGCGATTGTACCAGTTTTTCTATTTTGCCGAGGCTGTGGTTCTGGCGGAACACCTGAAAAAACAAGAGGTTATCCACCTGCATAATCACATTGCTACGGCGAGCTGTAGTGTGGCGATGCTGGCCAGCGAGGTCAGCGGCATTCCTTACAGTTTCACCCTGCACGGGCCGGATATCTTCTTTGAGCCGCACCGTTGGCGGTTGGATCTGAAGATTGAAAAAGCGGCTTTTGTCGCTTGTATAAGCGATTTTTGCCGATCCCAAGCGATGGCATTTTCGCCGGTTTCACATTGGCCAAAGCTGCATATCGTGCATTGTGCAGTAGAGCCGGAGCGCTATGAAATCGCGCGGGATCAGGGACAAAACACACCGCATCTGACATTCGTCGGGCGCTTGGCATCGGTGAAGGGATTGCCGATTTTGTTTGAAGCATTGCCGCAGATCTTGACTGATTTTCCTGACTTGAAAGTGACACTTGTTGGCGATGGGCCAGAGCGCGTGCAGCTGGAACAGGACGCAAAGGCTATGGGGTTAGCCGGTGTTGTGGAATTCGCGGGATATCGCTCGCAATCGGATGTGGCAGAAATCCTGCAGCAAACCGATATGCTGGTTTTGCCCAGCTTCGCCGAAGGCGTGCCTGTGGTGCTGATGGAGGCAATGGCGGCGCGGGTTTGCGTGATCACGACACAGGTGGCGGGAATACCCGAACTGGTGAAAAATGGCGTAAGTGGTGTGTTGGTGCCGCCCGGGGATGCGGGGGCTTTGGCGCGTGCGATTGCCACATTATTGGCGGATCCGGCGCGGCGCTTGCAGATGGGTATTGAAGGGCGCGAGAAGGTTATCGCGCAGTTCAATGTCGCGACCGAAGCCGCTTGGTTGGCTGAAATATTGCAGGCTTATGCGATGGCTGGCCCACAACCGGCAAAGCGCCCTGTGTGGGGGGCGTCATGAGCACAGTTGGCGCAGTCATTATCGGGCGCAATGAAGGGGACCGGTTGGTGCGGTGCCTGACCTCAATGCAAGGTGCTGCGGAGCGGGTAATTTATGTGGATTCCGGTTCGGCGGACGATAGCATAGCGGCTGCTCGTGTTGCAGGGGCAGAGGTCGTCGAACTGGATTTATCACGTCCTTTTACTGCCGCAAGGGCGCGCACAGCGGGGTTTCAAGCGTTGCAGAATGGGGGGGAGCTGCCCGATTTCGTGCAGTTTGTGGATGGTGATTGCGCCTTGCAATCCGGTTGGATTGAAGACGCGAAACAGGCTTTGGCGGCAGACCCCCGGCTAGGGATCGTTACAGGATGGCGCTCGGAAATTTATCCCGAACGCAGTATTTACAACGCACTTTGTGATTTTGAATGGCATCGGCCCGCGGGGGAAATTATAACCTGTGGTGGTGATATGATGGTGCGCAGTGCGGCATTCAAGGCAGCGGGCGGGTTTGATGAAACAGTGATCGCTGCCGAGGATGACGAGTTTTGCGTGCGGGTACGTGCGCAGGGCTGGCAGATGCAGCGTTTACCACTGGAGATGACCCTGCATGACGCAGCGATGACCCGGTTCAGCCAATGGTGGGCCCGTGCAGTGCGCAGTGGCCACGGCTTTGCGCAGGTGGGGTATTTGCACCCGGAATATTTTGTGCGCGAACGGCGGCGGGTTTTGGTCTACGGCGCAGCATTGCCAGCGATTGCACTGGTCGGGTTGGCGACATCCTTGTGGATTACAGCGGCCGTTGCGGCACTTTATGGGGTGAATTATCTGCGCACGGCGCAGGGGCTACAGCGAGAGGGCCTGTCGAAGCGGGAAGCGTTTCGCCATAGTGTCTTGTTGACCCTATCAAAACTGCCAAATTTTCAGGGGATGCTCACTTTCTGGTGGCGTCACTTGCGGGGTCTTAAAATGAACATAATAGAATATAAATAGGTGCAGAGTTGTGCGCGTAAAAAGTGAGTGTTTACATGTCTAATAATACCATCCGAGTCGGCCTTGTCGGGGCCGGATATATTGCCCGATGGCATGGCGACGCAGTGCGTGCCTGCTCGGATGCTGATGTTGTTGCTGTTTGCGATGTGTCGCAAGGGGCAGCCGATGAACTGGCGGTGGTTTATGGTGCGCTGGCATTTACCTCGCTGGATGAAATGATCACCGCAGGCGTTTGTGATGCAGTCCATATCCTGACGCCACCGCAGTTGCATCGTGAATTGGCGGTGCAATGCTTACTGGGTGGGTTGCACACTTTTGTGGAAAAACCCTTTGCTTTGTCGCTGGCGGATACGCGCGCGATTACCGATGCGGCAAAACAGGCGGGACGGCAGATTGGTGTGGGCCATAATTTTCTGGGTCTACCATCTTATCAACGGATGAAAGAGGCGTTTGATACCGGGCGCTTAGGCAAAGTTGCCTCAGCCGAATTCAACTGGAATTTCCCCCTCGCACCGTTGCGCTCTGGCCCGTTTGGGCTGTGGATGCTGCGTGAACCCAGGAACCTGCTGCTGGAATTGTCACCGCATCTTTTTGCCTTTGCAGTTGATTTGTTTGGGCCTGTGGAAATCCGGCATCTGGAGCTGGGCAAGCCCATAGAACTATCTGGTGGCGGGACGCGGCATCAAAGTTGGCGTATTCTGGCGCGGGCGGGGGATGTGGACCTGTCGTTTAACCTGACACTGGCGGAAACCATGGATGATCGCAGCGTAACCCTGCGCGGTTCCAGTGGAATTGCACGGTTGAATTATGCGGCGGACACGCTGGTGACGACGGTGGAAAACGGGGCGGATATTGTGCTGAACCCGTTTGTCTATCAAGCCGCGCAATCGTGGCAGTATATGCGCGAAGGGTTGGTTAATCTGGGCCGTCATATCGTTTCGCTGAACCGAAAATCGGCCTACGGCATGAGCTTTGCCAACACGGTTGAGAGTTTTTATACATCTGTGCGCAATGGGTCTGAGATTGACGAGCGATTTTCAGGGCACGCAGCGGAACAGGTGATGCAGGGGATCGAGGATACGATTGCCCTGATGCCGAATAAGGGGGTTGAACCGGTTCCCGCCACGACTGCTACCAGGAAACCCAAGCCAACAGTGTTGGTGATTGGCGGCACTGGATTTATTGGCCGTCATTTGACCCGTGCCTTGGTGGCGTCGGGCCGCGATGTGCGGGTGCTGAGCCGGGGGCGCAGCGGACCTTTTGCGGATATTGCAGATCATGTGGAATTGTTTTCGGCCTCTTTGAAAGATCCGATTGGCCTGCGGGCTGCGATGGAAGGTATTGATGCGGTTTTCAATCTGGCAAAATCCGTGGATACCACTTGGGAAGGCTGCCTGCAAAACGACGTTGCGGTAAGCGTTGGGATTGCCCAAGCCGCACTGGATCAAGGGGTGAAGCGCTTCGTTTATACCGGCACCATTGCCTCTTATGATATGTCCGATCCAGCGCAAGAGATCACCGAGGACACAGGATTTGCGCGGGATATGTCGGATCGCAATCTGTATGCCCGTTCCAAGGCAGAGTGTGAGGCGCGGTTGATGGATATGCACAAAAAGGATGGTTTGCCGCTGGTTATTGCGCGTCCGGGTATTGTTGTGGGGGCTGGTGGGCCGCTGCAACATTGGGGTATCGGGCGCTGGCAAGGGGCTGGCACCGTCAAGATTTGGGGTAATGGGCGTAACAAGCTGCCGTTTGTGCTGATTGATGATGTGTGTGACGGGCTGATCCGGATGTTGGATGTTGATGCGGCTGTAGGCCAGTCGTTCAATCTGGTGGGCGAGAGAATGCTGAGCGGACGTGACTATTTTGATGCAATTCATGAAACGCTGGGGGCGCGGATCGTGGTGCGATCCGGTTCCTTGCTTGGGATGTATCTCGCGGATGGGGTGAAATTCGTGCTTAAGAAATATGCTTTGCGACGGGTGGGTGTGATCCGCCCCTCGTTGAGGGATTGGAAATCAAGGGCGCATTTTACGCCGTTCCGAATCAACCACCCCAAGGCGGTGTTGAATTGGCAGCCAACCGCTGATCGTGCAGAATTTGTACGAAAAGCCATCACCGAGGCCGGTTTGTTTGGCTTTTAGCGTTGGATAGCGGGCCAATTGCCTTAATTTAGTCGAGAGTTTTCTGTTAATCTGGATTTGAAATTGGATTGTGAAATCGTATGATGACGAAAGAGAAACCACCTCTTTGGGGTGAGAGATTGACAAAGATGACGGAGCCTACCCCCCGGCAGGGTAGGGGCAGTCGTGCACCCTCACCGTTCGGTCACAAAATGTTACCCGCATTAGTACCCGTGGACAACTGGGAAGACTTTGAAGAAGTGTTTCTGGATGACGAACATTTGGCGCGGCGACGGATACTCAATGGCGATCAAGACCAACCGGCGCAGGCGGCGTTTGATGTGCTGCGCACCAAGCTGCTGCAAACCTTGCGGGATCGGGGCTGGAACCGGGTTGGCATAACGTCACCGACCAAAGGGTGTGGTAAAACTTTTGTAGCCACCAATCTGGCGCTGAGTCTGGCGCGTCTTGAACGCAGCCGGACCATTTTGATTGATATGGATCTGCGCGATCCGGGGCTGGCGGATACACTGGGTATTTCCTACCCTGGAACCCTGCGGCATTTTTTGTCGGGCGAGCAGCGCGGAGCGGATTTTTTGCTGAAGATCGGGGAAAACCTTGTTGTTGGACTGAACGACAAACCCGAACCGGAAGCAGCGGAATTAATGCAAAGGGCCAGAACTGGCGATACGCTGGGTATCATGTGCACTGATCTGGAGCCGGATGTGGTGTTGTATGATCTGCCGCCAGCGCTGCAAAATGATGATGTTTTATCGTTTTTGCCGCAGGTTGACGGGGTTCTTCTGGTGATCGGTGGCGGCAAAACCAAAGCGGCGGATGTACGCAAAGTGGAGAAACTGCTGGGCGATCAGGTGCCGCTTTTGGGGGTAATTCTGAACCGCGATGAAAGCTTTTCCAGTAGCCTATTTTGACCAAAAGCGCGGCCAATCCGGTAGCTTGGGCGCGCTTTCGTTTTACCCGGTGTTGCGGGTGACAAACTGGATGAACTGCCAGATTCCCAAGCCCCCAAGCACGGCAGTTGCTGCCAGAACAATGCGCTGAATTACTCGTTCATTGGCCGTTTTGACGATTGGTATCGTTACCACAGGGCTGATTTGCAGTTTACGTTCCAGCTGGGCCGCTGTGCGAATGACCGGATTCAGCATTTCCAATGTTAGCACGACAGCCGCTGCAATCAGAAGACTGAGAACACCGCCGATCACGGTGATTTTTTTGCGGTTTGGCGAAAAGGGATTGTCGGGAACCAGCGCTTTTTCCAATACCGAGAGCTGCCCCGATTGCAGGCCGGTTTCCAGCATTTGGCCGATTTCGGCCTCGGCGCGGTTCTTGGTGATTACTGAATACTGGTCTTCCAACTGTATCAAAAGGCGCTGCAACGCGTTGAATTCCTTTTCCACGCCTGGCCCCGCGTCAATAGCGGTACGAATTGTGGCAATTCGATCAGAGAGAAGCTTGCGTTGATCCTCAACCAGATCCAGCTGTTTTTGAAACTCTGCTTTGCGAAATTTGTCTTTGCTGTTATTCAGTTCGACTATTTGTTGATCCAAAGCCAGATTTGCATCGACCAGCGATGCCAGCATTTCGTGTTGTGCAGGCAGCGATCCCGGTAGGGAATTTGCATTGGCACGTTTGAAGGCGGCAATTTGGGTGTCCAGTTCCGATATCGCGCTGCCTACACGCCGTTCTTCGCCTTCAAAAAAGGTCAGCGCACGGCGGGCTTGTTCTACGCGGGATTTATGATTTTGTTCCAAAACACGATCGACAAAATCATTTGCCACCACCGCAACAAGCTGCGGATCGCCAAGTGCTACGGTGACAGTCAGTGCCGAGGGCGCAGCATCGGGTCGCCAGCTTTGGCCCGGATCAACGACTTGTTCAATGCTGGTAGCGAGGCGTAGCTGATAGACTTTGTCACCGGCGGACATGCCGGGATTGTCAGAAAACAGGCCATATTTTTCGATAATCTGAACCAGATTATCGCGCGCCATGATGCGTTGCTCAATTTTACGCAGATATTGCGACAGGGACGGGTTTGTATTTCCGCTGTCGATGCGTTCGGAGATTTGCGTGCTACCGATCTGGATCACGGCGGTGGTTTGATACATCCGTGGCAACGACAAGGCGTAGATAACGGATAGCACAACGCCGATTGCGACAATGGGTCCCCAAACGGGGATACGCCGTAGCAACATGTTAATCATTTCATTCAAAGACTGGATCTGATCCATGGTCTCTACTCCCCTTTCCAGCAGGTTCCGGTGGCTGCTAAAGCCATTGTTGTCAGAATCAGGCCGTTACCGATAAAATACCGACCACCCAATATGTGATCTTTGGCAAAATTACCAACGGGTTGGGTGAAACGGGCGTCAAAGATTTCTTTGTCCTGATCCAGCCGAATTTCAAATCCGTCAAATCCGAACAGCTTGCGGGTCAGCGGATATTGGCATTTATAGGCACATTCTTTCGCGCTAAAAATCAGCCGCGCGAGTCTGCCACGCTTTTCAGCGGGACAGGCTCGCAGAAACCGGATTTCACGCGCTGTCAGTATTTCCTCAAACAGTGTGGGGTCTAATGGGGCGTCAGGTTCAAGGTCAACTGCAAGGGAGCTAAAATTTCTGTCATCAGCAGCCAAAGCAATGGCGCTGCTGGTTGTGTGGGAAATGCTGCCAACCAGTCCTTGCGGCCAGATAGGTGTCCGGTCAGCATCCATGGGAACCGGATGGCCAAAATGCCCAACCTCGGCCATGGCACCACGGGCAGCCAAGCGCCCGGCGGTAAATTCCCGCCGCCGTTTAGGGGCCATTGCCGCCATGGCAATGGCCTCGGCAGGCAGCACCTCCCCCGTTTGGAAACGGGGATCAGTGGTGGCAACACCCACGGATTTGGGCAAGAGTTGCCGCGCTGCATCAGCCAGGAATGCAGCGCTGGATGTTGGGGTGCTGTGGATCATTATGCCCCTCCACGACGGGCACGCATGGCACGGCGTTTGGACATGGCGTCGCTGCGTTGTTGCGCCTGATGGGCGACATCTGCCGTTGGTTTTTGCGGTTTACCCTCGGGATTGTCCCCATCAATTCGGGCTGCCAATGCAGATAAAACCGGAAAGCGGAAAATATCGGTGATGCTGAGTTTGGCCACGTTCAGCGCCGCCTTGATTTCACGATGCGCCTGCACTGCCAGCAGCGAGTGACCACCAAGATCAAAGAAGTTGTCGCCAGAGCCGATTTTCGACGTTCCCAGAATGTCGGTCCAGATTGCCGCGATCTGTTGCTCGGTGTTATTTTCCGGCGCGGTATGAACCACTGTTCTGGCCTGCACTTTCGCCAATTGTGGTTCTGGCAAAGCGTTGCGATCCACCTTTTTGTTTGGCGTCAAAGGCATGGTATCCAGTATGACGAAATGCGAGGGCATCATGTAATCCGGCAGGCTGGCGGCAAGGTAGTCCCGCAATTCCGCATCCGGAACCGGACTGCCAATCAGATAAGCCACCAAGCGTGTATCTTCGGCGCCGACTTCGCGGGCAGTGACCACTGCTTGAGTAACATTTTTATGGCCCTCAAGGTAGGTTTCAATCTCGCCCAGCTCGATCCGGTGACCACGCAGTTTCACCTGATTGTCCACCCGCCCGAGGAAGGCGATTTTACCATCCGCGCGACGTGAAACCAGATCACCGGTGCGATATATCCGACCTTTGCCAGTGAACGGATTATCAAGATAGCGTTCGGCGGTGAGTTCGGGGCGGTTCCAATAGCCCCGCGTCACGCCAGCGCCACCAATATACAGCTCTCCGGGGATGCCGATGGGTTGGGGGGTTTGACCTTCACCCAAAACATATAGTTGCGTGTTGCCAATCGGGTGGCCGATATTAACCAGTCCATCACAAGCTTGCGCTGATTCAGTGGAAGACCAGATCGTGGTTTCCGTTGGGCCATACATATTTTCAACCGGCGCATCGGTAATTTTGGCAATTTCCGCTGCCAGTGTTCCGGGCAGGGGTTCGCCGCCGATCAGCACTTGCTGAACGCCGCGCAAAGCCATGTGGGTGGCATCATCCGCCACCAACATCCGCGCCATGCTCGGGGTGCATTGCAGGTGCGTTACCTTGTGGCGTGCCACTTGTGCGGCGATTGAGAAATCGTCGATTGCCAGTTCGCTCGGCGTGTTTGCCTTTTTCAGAACCTCTGCCAAAGGTACTAAACTGTCGAGCACCTCATTCACAGGAATGCCGTAGTCGATCAGGCAGGCAACCTCACCCACGCCAATGGTTTTCAGTTTTTCAACCCGTTTCAAGGCATCTTCAACGGTGCCAAACAGGCCCGCATCTTCGAAATACCGCTCAAAAGCAAACTCGAGAATAGCATCTACTTCGTCTGCGCCGAGTGTGGCGAGATCTATTTCAAACGGGCTGTTGATGCCTTTGGGGCGTTTGAATGCTGGGAAATCCCATGCGCACTGGCGGATCAGCCCAGCTGCGGCACCCATGTAAGCTTTCATCGGGCCGCGTGCGGTTTCGCGCACTTTTTCGCGGTCTTGGCCCACGAAACTGTGCAACATCAGCGTGATTGTGTGATCTGCCGGATCATGCCCGGCCTTGCGCAGCGCACCATGGTAAAGTGCTATTCTATCGGAAACTTCTTCAATGGTTTGACCCAAAAGGTGAGTCAGAACGTTTGCCCCGATTTCTCCCGCCTCGCGCCAAGTGTCAGGGTTGCCTGCAATGGTGACCCAGATTGGCAAGTGTTTGGAAACGGGCCGCGGTTGTGTGGCAACGGCAAATGTACCGCCGTCTTTGGTTGGGAAATCAACGGTTTCACCGCGCCATAACGCGCGCAGATCTTTGATTGACTGGAACATTGCCGACTTGTTGTTTGGCGGTGCATTTTCTGGGCGCAGCACAAAATCATCGGGCTGCCAGCCTGACGCAATGCCCAAACCGGCACGACCATTGGTGAGGTTGTCGATCACGGCCCATTCCTCGGCAATGCGGGCGGTGTGGTGAAGCGGTGCGACACAACTGCCAGAGCGAACCGACAGGTTTTCTGTTACCGCCGCAACGGCGGCACCTGTAACGGCAGGGTTTGGGTATGGTCCGCCAAAGGCGTGGAAATGGCGTTCCGGTGTCCAGACTGCGCAAAAGCCGTTTTTGTCGGCGTATTTGGCACCCTCTAGCAGCAGCTTGTATTTGTCGCGTCCGATGCCGTCATCATTGCCCCAGAAATACAGGCTAAAATCCATTTTCTGATCACTGATAGCCAGCGTGTCGTTAGAGGCCATTACCCGGCTCTCGTCAGAGTTCAGCACCACCTTGAATCCGCGTGCCAGCGTGTAGAACAGTTCCAGTACCGAAATATCAAACGACAGGCTGGTCACGGCCAGCCAGACACCGGGGGGATTGTGGCTGATTTTGGCGTCCATGCCTGTGAAGAAATTCGACACGTTGGCATGCTCTACCATCACGCCTTTGGGCTGGCCAGTAGAGCCGGAAGTATAGATCAGATAGGCCAAATCCTGCGGGGTAACACCGCTGTCGATGTTGGCCGCTGGCGCGGATTGAATGCGCGCGTCGGTGTCCAACACCAGCACTTGTGCGTTGTGATCGGGCAAATCAACCAGCAGGTCTGACGTTGCGACAATAACTGGCGTGCCGCTGTCTTTGATGAAATGCGCAATCCGGTTTTTCGGATAACTTGGGTCCAGCGGCACATAGGCCCCGCCTGCCTTTTGGATCGCCAGTGCACCGATCATCATATCAAGTGAACGCTTGGTGAACAGCCCGACCACGGTACCCGGTTTGATACCCATTTCGCGCAACACATGTGCGGCGCGATTTGCCGCTGTGTTTAGGGCTTCATAGGTCAGCGATTCGCCTTTAAATACCAGCGCAGTTGCGTCTGGTGTTTTGGCAACTTGAGCCTCGAACAAGTGATGAATACATTGATTTGGGCTGTCTGTTTCAGTGTTATTCCAAGCCTGTAAAACCTGCACCTGCTCGGCCTCTGGAAGGATTGGCAGCTGGTGGATTGGCGTGTCATCCGCCGCGCCGTTGTGAACCAGTTGTTCTAACTGCGCCGCAAGTCGCTTGGCGGTGTCTACGGACATGCGTGTTGTGTCATAGTGCAGCGTGGCCTTGTTATCCTTGAGGGCCACTGTCAGGCAAGTTTCGGCAATCGCACCGCTGGCCGCACCAACAGACAGGCCAACTTGGGGCATGATATTCGCGTCAATGCGGGGATCGCGCACCAACAGATCATGGGCATAAGTCCTGTGCTTGCGGGCCTTGTTCAGGGTGTTGAGAAAATCTGAAATAGCTGCCTCAAACCCACCTTTGGAGGTGTCAAAACCGAGTGGAACCCACTGCGCGTGATATGCGTCATTGGTGTTTTCAAAGGTTGTTTCATCCTGAAATGCAAGATCAACTTTTGCAGCTGTATTCAGACGGGCCACCCAAGCTGCGGCAATTGCGAGAAACCGGTCATCAGACGGAATTTTGGAAATGTTCAGGTCACAGCGTGCATACTCGGGGTCTGATTTAGACGCTGTTGCCTGTGGCAAGAGCGCGGGGGTGAGGGCGATGAATCGCTGGTGCCAGTACCCGTCAGATTTAGCCAGTACTGCGGTTTGTGTGGTTAAAACAGCGGCTTGTTCGGCGCTAAGAGAGGCAAGAACATCGCCCTCCTTGGCCAGATCGTTGATCTTTACCGCTTGGCCACTTTGAGTGGAGACCGGGCCGAGCCGGATCGCGCCAAAGCTGGTAACAACGGTTATGCTATCTTCTGAAACTGACTGCACAACTCCCGGCTTGGCATCTGCTGCCGTGAGGGGTGTGCTCTCGGCCTCAGCCACCAGCAGTATTTGGCCTGCAACCTCGATCTTGGCGCAGGTTAACGGGTTCCAATAGCCGCCGTGATCCAACCCGCGTACCAGCGCGATCAGCGCCTCAGCTGGGTTGTTGAAATCGAGCCGTCCTGCCGCATCGGGTCGGTCATTTTTGGCGAAATACTGGCGCTGAGACAGATCTTGCTTGGTAAGAGATGGTGCGCTTGTTTCCAGTTTTTCCAGCATCGGAGTAAAGCTGTCGATGGCAGCAGCAAAGCATTTGGTGTTCAGGGTCAGTGCAGTGTCATTTTCGGCAATATCGAACATCCGCTGCTCGATAATGTCGCCTTCATCGACGCCGTTTTGCATCAGATGCCAGGTGATCCCGTGGCGCTTTTCACGGTTCAGAATTGCCCAGACCGGCGCATTCAGGCCTGCGTATCGGGGCAGCGGGCCATCGTGGAAATTGACCGCGCCGAATTTGGCCTGTGCCAGAACATCGGCAGGTATAATCGTCAGGTTCGAGATGGAGAATAGCCAATCAAAATCCACCTCTACATCAGAGGTCGTTTTGACAACCGGTAGGTCTTTGCTCTTTGCCCAGCGGGTAATATCGGGTCTGTCACTGACGACTGCGCGAATGGTGTGACCGTGTTGCAGCAAGACTTCGGAACACTGGATCAACAAGGATTCATTGCCGACAACGATACAAGAAAAAGATGTTACTGGTGACTGTGTCATTTGCTCTCCTGACCCGCCAAACGGGTCTTTTCTAAAGCTTGCGCTTTCTTTGATACAAGCAGGTTTTGACCAAGTGACTTTAAAGCATGAATGGTCAGGTCACGCAGGAATTTGGTGGGATCTACGCGAGGTTTGCGCTGAATAAAGCTGCGCAACCGGAATAATATACCGCCAATGATATGGGCAAGAGTTGCAAGAGTTGCATAAGTGCGCCCATGGTTTTTTACAAAATAATGCCAGCGCGAATCGAACCAGTATTGCGGCATTCGCGCCCATGTTTTCATGCCGGTTGAAACCGACCCGATGTGCGCAACCTCGCTGTTGCGGATATAGACAGTGGGCCAACCCGCATTTCTGGCGCGCTTGCACAGGTCGGTTTCCTCAAAATACAAAAAGAACTGTTCATCAAACAGGCCGATTTCATCCAGCACTGTGCGCCGCATCATCATGCTTGCCCCGGCCAGCCAATCCACTTGGCAGGTTTCTTTTGGCATGGGCAGTGGCACGACGGCATTGCGCAATATCCGGCTGATCGGGCCAAACCGGGCGCTACCTTCCAATTCGCTTTGGATAGAGGGGAAGCGGAAAGCGGTGATATGGGGGGTACCATCCTGACCATGAATATAGCTGCCGACAAATCCGGTTTGCGGGTTTTCTTGCAGGTAGGTTAATAGGCGGCTGATGGCGTCCCTTGCGGGAAAGGCATCGGAATTTAGGATATAGATGTAATCCGGCGTGTCGCCGTTGGACAGGCCTGCGCGGATACCCACGTTATTACCTGCACCAAATCCACCATTATGCCCTGATTGAATCACCCGCGCGCGGTTGTTTTGGCCCCAATTTTTTTCCTCGATGACTTTGGAAATCGCCTCAAAAGAGCCATCCTGTGAATCATTGTCCACCACAATGATTTCGCCCGCTATCCCCTGCATGGCGACCAGTGCAGACCCCAGGGACTGCACTGTCATTTCGGGTGTTTTGTAGTTCAAGATAACGGTTAAGACTGTTGGATTGTTCATCTGATCACTCCGCTGCATGGTCATAGTGTGACGCGTCAGATGCGTCTTCCGCGGTCTTGATACAGGTTTTCATCCGTGCCGCCAGAACCCGCACGTTGGGTTCCAGAACCATTGAATCGTGATCCCCCGGCACCTCGAACACTTGCAAGTTGGGCGCCCAGCCAGACCAGTCATTATCATGGAAAATATAGGCGCGTTGGCTGTCGACCCATTGATCCGGCGACACTTGCCAATGCCCCAAAAGTGGCGGGCGGAACAGGACGAGGCGACCAGCCCAAGGTTTAAGGGTGTAGGTCTCTACCGATTGCAAGAATGCGGCCTCTATTTCTGTGTCGTGGAACTGATGCTGTTGCATTTCGCCTGCATCTTGCCGTGGTCGGCGTTTAGCAATTTCCCATTTGAGCCGGTTGCTGACCCATTGCCCCAGATAGCTGACGCCTTTTTTCTTGAGTTCCAGCCACTGGATCATCAGCCGGTCGCGGCGCTCCAGGGGTCGGCGTTGGGGCAGGGGCGTGTCGAGCATGACCAACAGGGAAACCTCTTCACCCTCGGCCTTTAGTTGTTGCGCGATTTCATAGGCGGTAATGCCCCCGCCGGAAAACCCACCCAGCAGGTAGGGGCCGTGTGGTTGCACCATGCGCATTTCAGCGATGTAATCCGCAGCGGTTTGCGGCATGTCGGTGTGGGGTGGTTCATCCCCATACAGCCCGCGTGCTTGCAGCCCATAAAACGGGCGATCCGCCCCGATCAGATGTGCCAGATGGCGCAGGTTCAACACGTTTCCGAACATGCCGGCAACAAGGAAGAACGGTGTTTTCGGGCCGCCTTCGCCTTGGTGCATGGGCACGAGATGGGTGAACCGTTGGGCGGGTTTCGCCGCCGGTTCTGCTGTGTTGCCGTCTGGTGTATCCGAACTATCGCCCACCTGTTCCACAATCAGCGCAGCGCATTTTTCGATCGTCGGGGCCTCAAACAAAATTGAGATCGGAAAGTCGATTTGATAGGCCTTTTCGACCATCGAAAACAGCCGCACCGCGATCAGGGAGTGGCCCCCCAGATCAAAAAAGCTGTCCTGAATGCCGACCTGCTGAACGCCTAACAGTTCCTCCCAGAAACCGGCTAGCGTTCGTTCGATATCATTGGAGGGTTCCGCATAATCCGAATCCAGTTGTGGGCGATCGAATTTCTGACCGGTTGATTGTTGCTCCTCGCCTGCCAAATCCGTCTGATCCTTGAGCGCCTGCAAATCGAGTGAAGACACGATAACCTGCGGCATGCCGGTGGCGAAAGCCTGCAAGAAAGCCGCCGCGCCCTCGGGTGGGGTGATGCCTTGCGACAAGTTGTGTTGCAGCCGTTGCTCGGCAACGGAAAGCGGTGCTTGCTTGCTGGCGTCCTCAAACTGCACCTCATTTGCATTCAGGCGGGGGGCGTTGGCGAAACTGTCGGCAGTTTCCAGCCGCTTGATCGAGAAGCCGGTGATTTGCAGGCACACAGCACCATTTTCATCGCAAATTGTGATGTCAAAGCGGGCGAATGGCGCATCAGCACGGTTGTCGTCGGCGTTGCGCACCCAGCTGAAAACATGCGCTGGCAGGGGATTGAAAACCTTTACCGAAGCGTAGGAAACCGGCACCCACAAATGGGTCGGTTGATAACCCTTGATTAGCTCCATCGCCCAGCCGGTTGCCAGATCAAGGAGGGCGGGGTGCAGTTGGTATCCGTCTGTCAGGTCGCTTGCCGCGGCGGAGGGTAATTGTAGTTCTGCAATACCTTCATCTGTGCCATAGGCAAGCCGTTTGAGAACCCGCCAGCGAGGGCCAAAATTCAGGTGGTTTTCTTGTGGCGAGCGGATGCTGCCAGCTTCTCGGGCCTGTTGAACCGTGCCACAGCGCGCGAAAATATCTGCGATATTCAGAGGTTCAGCATTTTGCAACGACGTCAGCGCGAGGCTCGCTTGCGCATTCAGTTGATAGCCTTTGCGCCCCTCAAACAAGCAATCGCTGCGCACCTCCATCTGATAGCCCGCGCCAGAGCGGTTCAGGGTCAGATGCATATCACGTGGCGTGGTATTTTCGACCTGCAAGGGGCGTAGGAACAGTATATCATGGATTTCAAATGCGGTATCTTCGCCGTGAGCCAGCAATGCTTCTGCGGCCAGTTCCAGATAGCCGGTTCCGGGCAAAATTGCATCGCCGGATTTGGTGCGGTGCTCGTCCAGAATCCAGCTGTCACGAGTATTCAAGCGGGTTGTAAACAGGCGGTTGCCATCAGCATCAAATGTCGCCTGGTCCAGCAAGGGCGCATTGGTCGCCACGCTTGGTACGGGTTCGACCACGCCGGTCCGTTCGGCCACCGCTTGTGCGGCCATGCCGACCTCGTTCCAGATGCCCCAGTTGATCGCCAGCACTTGGGTTTTGTCGCCCCTGCGTGATTTGGCGTAGGCGTTAAGGTATTCGTTCGCAGCCACATAATCGACCTGCCCGGCAGGGGCGATCACTGTGCTGGTCGATGAAAACAACGCAAGCCAATCTAATGCGCCATCGGGAAACAGTTGGTGCAGAATTTGGGTGCCGTGGATTTTGGGGGCAAACACGTCTTCAATCGCGGCAGAGTTTTTGGTTAGCAGTGGTGCATCATCCACCACACCGGCGCCATGAACCACGCCGTTGATCGGGCCAAAACGTGTCTGGGCTTGTTCTATGGTTTGGGCCATATCCTGTAGATTGCACACGTCAGCAGCGGCAACCATGACCTTGCCGCCCAATGCTTCCAGCTTTTGCACCGCATGAATGCGGCGGGATGTTGGGTCGTTGGGGCCGTGTTTGATGGGATATTTATCCCAGTTCACGCGGTCAGGCAGCGCGGTTCGGGCCAACAGGATGACATTGGCATTTGCGCTGCGGATCATTTGTTCCGCCAGCGTCAGACCAATGCCGCCAAACCCACCGGTAATCAGGTAGGTGCCATTTTGCTTGTAGACCGTAGCCTGCCCGGCCTCGGGCAATTCTGTTGCTTTGAATTCTTGTTCAAACCGTTTTTCACCGCGTAAAGCAGCGACAGAATTGTGCGGGGGGGCGATCAGGTCTTCCAGAACAGTAAGCGCCAGCTTGTCCAGAACCGGCCCTGTTTGGCGTATTTTCAAGCGCTCTGAAATATCCACGTCCAGCGTTGCACAGGTTACTCCGGGAAATTCGCGCGGGATCACGCGGCTGGGGCCAAGGATGGTGGCCTTTTCCGGATAGGTCAGCGCTTCTCGGCGAACCTGTGCGGCACCCGATGTCAGGGTTGTCATGTGGATCGGTGTTGGCAGGTTTTCTTCACCAATCGCTTGGGCAAGAAACAGCAGTGCATAAAATCCCTGCTCCTGATTGCGGTGGAAAAAGCTGCTGCCGGGGCGGTGGGCCTCGGTCTGGGTTAGCAGCCAGAAATTCACGATCCGGTTCGGGGCTTTGCCACGGGCAACCAGATCGCGGATGAGCTGGTCAAATCCCTCTCGGCCACGCTCCGGTGCGATAACGTAATGGGTATCATCCTGACGTGCAAAGGCATCACCGGTTCTGACCTCTACAACCGTATTTCCTGCATCTCGCAGGTGTTGCGCCACGCGGGTACCAACGCCGAGATCATCAAGCAGCAACAACCATGTTTGTGGTTCTGCCTGATCCAGTTCAGACGCGACATCCAGTGCACAATCTGCCAGACGCGGGCGCCAGATGGGTTGATAGCCCCTCTCAACAGGATCGTCGTTGCGCATCAGGTAATTGGAAACGGATGGCGTTGCGGCCTGTCCCGGTTCAATGAAATATTCCGCCCGCTGGAAAGCATAAGTTGGCAGAGGCACCCGCCGCCGTTTGGCTTCACCCCAGATTTGGCCCCAGTCGATTGTGACCCCTGTGGCCCACATACGTCCCAAGACACCAAGGAAATACTTGTCGTCGGCGATTTCTTCCTCCGGATGGCGCAGGGCACTGAGCACCTGCCCGGATTTCACGTTAGGGTGCATTTGAGTAAGCGAACTGAGCGCCTTGCCCGGCCCTACCTCAAGGTAAACACGGTTGGGGTTTTCTGACAGGGTGGAAATGCAATCCGCGTATTGGATCGTGCCCCGCAGATGGCTGACCCAGTATTCGGGATCAGTGGCCTGTTCATCGGAAATCATCGCGCCGTTGCGGTTGGATGCAAAGGGGATGCTTGGCGCGTGCAGGGGAATTGAGCGCAGGTAATCGCCAAAACGGGTCAGGATCGGTTCCAGCATTCGCGAATGGGCGGCAATATCGATGGGGATGCGCTGGCAGGTAATATCTTGCTGCGCCATTTGTTTTTGCAGGCGGTCGAGTGCTGCATCGGGGCCTGACACGACCGATAGTTCTGGCGCGTTTACGCTGGCAAGATCAAGATCGTCGCCCAACAAAGCCTTAACCGCATCCACATCAAGCGGGATCGACAACATACCGCCCGCAGGCACCGTATCAAACAACTGTCCGCGCAGCAGCACAAGGCCGATGCAATCCTCAAAGCTCATTACTCCAGCCAAACAAGCGGCGGTATTTTCACCCATGGAATGGCCGACCAAGGCGGCCGGGGTCACGCCCCAGGACATCCATAATTGAGCCAGTGCGTATTCGGTGATCATGATCAACGGCAATTGCACCGAGGGCTTTTTCAGGCGTTCGGCAGCGGCATCAGCTTCTGCTGGTTCCGGTAGCCAAAGCGCGCGAATGTCGTAATCGAGTTTGGGTTGCAGGATATCCAATCCGCGATCCATCCATTCCTGAAAGACCGGTTCGGTTTCATAGAGGTCTTGCGCCATGCCAGTGTATTGCGCACCGCCGCCGGGGAACATGAACACCACTTCGGGGTTGGGGCCAACCTGACTATGGCTGAATACCCGGCGGGGGCTATTTTCTGTCAGCAGGTCAGCGGCCTGATTGTGGGATTCAGCGACCACAACACGGCGGTGTTCAAAGGCGCGGCGGCCTTGTTTCAAAGTGTAGGCCACGTCGGCCAGCGGTTGCTCGGGATGCGCGCGCAGGTGATCGGCCAAAGCGATTGCATTGGCATCAAGGGCAGCACGGGAGCGGCCAGAAATCGTTAGCAGTTGGAACGGCCAGTCAGAGGCTTCAGAGGCAGGACGCTCGGGGGCTTCTTGCAGCACCACATGGGCGTTGGTTCCGCCCACACCAAGGGAATTGACGCCCGCGCGGCGGGGTATGTCGCTGGCCCAGTCATACAGCTCCGCATTGACTGAAAACGGGCTATTCTCAAAATCAATCGCCGGATTTGGCGCTTCATAGCCAAGGCTGGCGGGGATTTGCTTGTGATGCAAGGCCAGTGTGGTCTTGATCAGGCTGGCGGCTCCGGCGGCAGTGTCCAGATGGCCAATGTTGCTTTTGACCGAACCAATGCGGCAGAACCCCGTTTTGTCAGTGGTCTGCTGGAAAGCCTCGGTCAGGGCGGCAACCTCGATCGGGTCACCCAGATAGGTGCCGGTGCCGTGGCATTCCACATAGCTGACGGTTTCCGCACTGACGTCCGCAATCATCTGCGCCTCGGCGATTGCTGCTGCCTGACCATCCACACTCGGGGCCAGATAACCGGCCTTGGCCGCGCCGTCATTGTTGATCGCGCTGCCTTTGATCACGCCCCAGATGTGATCGCCATCGGCAATGGCATCGGCCATGCGCCGCAACACGACAACCCCAGTGCCGCTACCAAAAACCGTGCCTTGGGCGCGGTGGTCAAAAGCATGGCAATGGCCATCAGGGGACAGGATTTCACCATCCTCAAAAATATAACCGCGCCCGTGGGGCAGCTCGATGGTGGAGCCTCCCGCCAGCGCCATGTCACATTCGCCGGTTAACAACGCCTGACAGGCGTAGTGGGTTGCCACCAAGGAGGTAGAGCAGGCGGTTTGCAGACTGATGCTTGGCCCCTTGAGGTCAAAAATATGGCTGACCCTTGTGGACATGAAATCCTTGTCGTTGCCCGTGTGGCGCAACAGAAACATGCCGGTGTTTTCCACCAGATCAGGGTTTGAACAAATGTTGAAATAGAAATAACTGCCCATGCCGCAACCGGCATAAACACCAATGCGCCCGTTGAAATTCTCTGGCGGATGGCCAGCATTTTCCAGAGCGTTCCAAGATTCCTCAAGAAATAGGCGATGCTGGGGGTCCATGATTGCTGCTTCTTTGGGGCTGAAACCAAAGAAATCCGCATCAAACATTTTGAAATCATCAAGGATCGCCGCAGCGGGCACATAATTCTTGTGCAACATTCGACCGGGGTCTTCGCCTGCGGCCAGTAATTCTTCGCGGGTTAGGGTGGAAATGCTTTCAACGCCGTTTCGCAGGTTGTCCCAGTATTCGGACACAGTCTTGGCGCCAGGCAAATGAGCAGCCATGCCCACGATTGCTACATCGTTTTCGCCAAACTCAATATCTGTTTTTTCATCAGCCATTAAATTACACTCATACTCTAAACTCAGCCCATCCGACGAATCCAAGGTGCGGAAGGAGATACTTCGGCAAAGGTTAACCAATTATTACGGGCTAAATTATGGCAAATATGTTGCGAAATAAGAAATTCTTTGCAGGTCTCAGGCAGCGCCAAGGGTTTTCAGAGCTAAAACCGCGTCCAAATTGAGCCAAATTGCGCTTGTTCCGAGGATCAACCCAACAACGGCGAAAGTGAGGTCATGCAATGGATCCCATGCACCCTGACGCCGTGCTAGCCAGATTACCACGGGATAAACAAAAACCATTGCAATGGCTTGGCTGATCAAAGCGCCAAACAGGCCGGCCATCTGAACGCCAATAATCAGGCAGGTAATCATCGAAATGGCTTTGGTCCCAGCCAGAACAAAAAAGCGACGAGAGTCCCCAGCTGCAAGGGCGGCTTGATCGTAGGTCAGAACGATCACTAAAGGGATTTGCATCGCCGCGGTCAGCACAACAATTGCGCCTGCATCAACGTAACGCAGATCATACAGCAGGTTCACCAGCGAAACGCCTAAGAAAGCAAAAACCATCAGCATAGCCATAATCACCGCGGTTAACCCGAATCGCATCACCCGCATTTTGTGATAGTTTTCAGGCGATTCTGCCGGGGGGCGCTCTCGATAAAGTGGGATCAGGATTTTGTGGATAATGCTGGAACTTAGTGCCAGTGGAAAACTGGCGAGGAAATAACCGATGTTGTAAATTCCCAGCGTTTCGATGGTCAGGTATTTGCCAAGGATCACCTTGTCTCCCTGTGTGAAAAGAAATCCGGCAACGGTGCTGAGAAAAATCCATTTCCCGAAATGCACCAACTCGTGCACAGCGGTTTTTTCCCAGCGAAAGCGGTTGCGTTCTCCGGGCAGAAACTGGTTGTACATCCATAATTGAGCGGTAACGCTCACCACGCTGCTGAAGACAAAAGCCCAGACTGATTTGGTCAACAGGGCAAATCCGATTGCCGCGACTATACCAACCACCTGTGTCGCGATGTGGATCAGGCTGACCCGTCCCAGCATCAAATGCCGGTTCGCGGTTTCGACTCGGGTCGGGTTGAAACCAGAGATGAGCAGGCCAAGCCCGGCAACGGGTATCAGTTCCGCAAGCTGGGGTTCGCCGTAAAAACCGGCAAGCGGGATCGCCACCAAACAGGAAAAAACCCAAAGGCAGGTGCCACGGATCACCTGAATGCTCCATGCTGTATTCAAAAAGTCCGGATCATCGCCGCGTTTGCTCTGCATGATTGAGGGGCCGACCCCGACATCCGAAAACATCGCCAGCCCCATCAGGAAAACCATGACCAGTGCCATCATGCCGAATGCTTCGGGATAGAGCAGCCGTGTCAGGATCAGGTTCGATATCAATCGCAGCACTTGCGAGGTGCCGTAACCGATTATTGTCCAAGCGGAACTGCGCATTACCCGCGCATTCAGCCCGTCGCTGTGCAGGAAATTGGCAATCAGGCTCAACGTCCCCGGCTCCAATCATCGGTGTTGCGGTTCAAACGTGTGGCGAGGGCCACAGCGGCATAGACCGAAAATCCGATAGGTTCGCAGAGCGCCATTTTTAAGGCGCGGGTGAGGCCGAAACGGGGTTTGTCGTCGTTTTCTAACAATTCGGGATATAACTCTGCGATTTCGGCAACGCCTATATCTTGTCGGCGGCGTACTTTGACCAGATTGGCAAATCCCTCGACGATGGGCCATTCATAGGTCGCGGCAACGGCAATCCGCTCGCTTCCCGTGAATTGCAGGCGCACAAATGTGTCGTCTGAAATTATATCGGGGAAGGCATCCCAGCGTTTACGCCCAGCGGCGTTCACCGCAAACAACCCACAGCCCGGAACGCCATGGGTGATGAACGGAACCTGTAGATAAATACGACGATAGGCGCGGCTAATCCATGTGGTGCAATCGGAAACCACAAGTGTTCCGCTGGCATAAATCGGGGCGGCATGATCCAAGACTGCGGCCAGCTGTCCGATCAAAAGCGGGGTGACGGTAACATCGGCATCAAGATAGACGCGTGAGCCGAAACTTGCGGCGTTATCCCCTTGGTTCAGGGCATTTAGTTTACCACCGTCAGGAATATCCAAAACCCGTAAATCCCAACCGTGCCCGCTGGCCTCCTCGACCAAGTCGCGCGCTATCGCAACTGTTCGGTCAATGCAGCCGTTTGCCATGATGATAATTTCTGGCCGCTCAACCCCGGACAACAATTCGGACGCCATAACCGCTTGCAGACAGGTCGCGATCTGTGCTTCTTCGTTGTTTGCCGGTATTAACACGCTTAACATTGGGTACTTGTTCCTGAGGTTTCTGGCCGTAATATAAAGTACGCCACCCAGCCATATTGAGAACTATGTCGTGAATGAAAAGCTAAAAATCGGTTATCTGGTGCCGCAATTTCCCGGCCAGACACATATTTTCTTTTGGCGCGAGCTGTTGGAAATGGAAAAGTTAGGTGTGCAAGTGCAGGTTTTCAGCACCAGAATGCCCCCCAGCGGGTTGATTTCGCACAGTTGGAGTGATCGGGGGATTGCCCGCACCCACTATTTTGGCCGTCCGCGTTTGGGTGATTTGATCGGCTGTGTAGCTTCCTTGCCATATCGGGAATTGTTGGCCGAACTGCGTGACCACGGTTTGGAAATGCTCAAAGATATTCTGATCTGTGCCCCCGCCGCGCGGCGCTTGCTGCGGGAATGTCGTGCCTGTCTCTTATACACATCTGACGCTGCCGACGAACTCTAGGGTGTAAATCTCGG
>JAHRVG010000005.1 GCA_019090795.1 Paracoccaceae bacterium
ACGAATAACGGCCTGAATCGCAGAGAGGTCTCCCGCGACACGGGTCTGGCGTTCATCCCGCTCGAACAGGTCAGCCATGCGTGGCGGCAAAGGCGGGTGAATACCGCAGGCTTCTTGAACGGCGGCAGGGAATTTAGCAGGATGCGCGGTTGCCAGCGTGATCATCGGAACCGATGCATCACCCGAATGTTCACTAGCGACTTTGACACCCGTAGCCGTGTGCGGGCACAGAACCTCGCCGGTGGTTTCAAAGATGTTTTTAATCGCCGCACTGGTTTCCGCCTCAGAGCAACGCCCCGAATCGAATTCTTCGCGCAACCTGCTCAGCGCACCTTGCGATAGCGTAAACCCACCACCGTCTTTCAGTGCGTCAAACAATTGCACAACAGCAGCGCCTTCGCGGTCATAGAGATCAAAGACCAGCCGCTCAAAATTGGAGGACACCTGAATATCCATCGATGGGCTGATCGAAGGCACAACACCCGTTTTGCTATGCTCGCCGGTTTGTAAGGTACGGTGCAGAATGTCATTCTGGTTGGTCGCCATCACCAAGCGGTCGATTGGCAGCCCCATACGCTTGGCAACGTAACCGGCGAATATATCGCCAAAGTTCCCCGTTGGCACAGTAAAGGACACCTTGCGGTACGGTGCACCAAGGCTCAAGGCAGAGGTGAAATAATACACCACTTGCGCCAGTACCCGCGCCCAGTTGATCGAGTTTACCCCCGCAAGGCGAACCTCATCGCGGAAATCGAAATCATTAAACATATCTTTAAGCAGCGCCTGACAGGTGTCAAAATCGCCATCTACTGCCAAAGTATGAACGTTGCTTTCAACCGGTGTTGTCATCTGGCGACGCTGCACCTCGGACACGCGCCCATGCGGAAACATGATTACGACATTGACCGAATCCAGCCCGCGAAACGCCTCGATGGCGGCGGAACCGGTATCGCCGGATGTCGCGCCAACGATGGTTACAGTTTCACCACGCCGTTTCAGAGCTACTTCGAACATCTGGCCGATCAGTTGCATCGCTACATCTTTAAAGGCCAATGTGGGGCCGTGAAACAGCTCCAGCAAGAAGTGGTTTCGATCTAGTTGCACGAGCGGGCATCGTGCTGCATGGCCAAAACTAGAATAGGCTTTGGCAATAACGTCTTTCAACTCGGCGTCTGTAAAACTGTCACCTATGAACGGCTTCATCACCTCGAATGCTACGTCCTCATAGGTCTTACCAGCAAGGTTGGCGATTTGGTCCTGGCCCAAGGTTGGCCAGCTTTCCGGCACATATAGACCGCCATCACGCGCAAGGCCGGTCAGCATGGCTTGTTCAAAGGTCAGAGCAGGGGCGCTGCCCCGAGTCGAGATATATTTCATCGCTGGTGTCCCGTATGATTCAGACGGTTTTCTGCCTGATACGCCAAAGAAGGTAGACTGTCATCCCAAACCAGACGGCAGCCAGTGAAAACCACGTGATTACGTATTCAAGGTGACGGTTGAAAATATTTGCCGCTACAGGCACAGGCGTGGGCAGGCCCTCAATCGCCGGGGATACTTTACTGGCAACCACCAATATCGGTTTGGTCGCCAAATGCTGCGCCATGACCGGCAAATCACGGGCAAACCAGAAGTTTTTAACGATATCGGGATCAGGGGTAAAACTGTCGTCAATATCGTCGGGCCACAGCAAATTACCGGTAATTGTAAATTCACCCACCGGACGTTGGCTGTTCTTTTGCGTTTCACGCACGAAACCCAGATCAACCAAAATAGCCCCGGCTTCGGTATTCATTTTGCTAATAATGTGAAAGCCGGGACCCGAGTATTTCTGACTGGACAGCACATGGATTTCGTCACCCGTCAGGGTTCCGGTCACCGAGACGCGTAAATAATTGTCACGCTCAAAACCGGCATCCAGTGGAATAGCGACAGGATCAGCTTGCAGCCGGGTTGCAACGGCGGCAATCACAGATTCTTTCCATACCATCCGGCGAAACTGCCAAGTACCCAGAGACAGTAAAATGGCGATCCCCAGAGCCCCGAAAACCAGCGGTGCAATCAAGCGTTTTGTCATCAACTGATTCCTTGTAAAAAAGGCAAAGCGCGAAGGAAACCTCCACGCTTTGCCCCATTATCCTGTCCAGCCCGAAACGGGTTGGCGTTCCGAACTATTAGCCACCCCAGATATAGACAGAAGCAAATAGGAACAACCATACAACATCAACGAAGTGCCAGTACCAAGCTGCGGCCTCAAAGCCAACGTGACGCTCGGGGGTAAAGTGACCCTTTAGTGCACGGCCCAAACATACAGCAAGGAAGATGGTTCCCACCACAACGTGAAAGCCGTGAAAGCCAGTCGCCATAAAGAAGTTGGCGCCATAAATGTTGCCAGAGAAGCTAAAGGCCGCGTGGCTGTACTCATACGCCTGAAACACGGTGAACAAAGCCCCCAGCGCAATCGCGCCCGTCAGACCCCAGATCAAACCTTTGCGATCATTGTCATGGGCAATAGCGTGGTGCGCCCAAGTAGCCAGACAACCGGACAACAAAAGGATCAGCGTATTGATCAGCGGCAGGTGCCACGGGTCAAAGGTCTCAATGCCAGCGGGCGGCCAGATACCGTCAATTGCCGGGCTGTCCGGACCCATCGGGTAAAGCGCGTGTTTGAAGAAAGACCAGAACCAAGCCACGAAAAACATGGCTTCGGAAATGATGAACATAATTACGCCGTAACGCAAACCAATAACCACCAACGTGGTGTGATCGTCCGCTTGGGCTTCGTCTACAACATCAGACCACCAAGCAAACATAACATAGAGAACGCCCACCAGACCGATCAGCATCACCCATGGAAAGGAATGATCATCCATGTACAATACAGCGCCTACCAGCATGGTAAAGGCGCTAGCCGCCGCCATGAGTGGCCAGATACTGGGATCAATAATGTGGTAGTCGTGGTTCTTTTCGTGCGCCATGGCATCCGTCCCCTAGGATTTTCTCTTTAGTTTAGCTGCTGTTCTTGTGTGGAAACAAGAGCAACTTCGTCATCTGGTAAGTCTGTCACATAAAAAGTATAAGACAGGGTGATTGATTTGATGTGTTTTGCATCCGGATCGTTGACCATTTCTGGATCAACATAGAAAGTAACCGGCATCTGCACCCGCTCACCGGGTTGCAGCACCTGCATCTCAAAGCAGAAACAATCAATCTTGGTAAAGTATCCGCCCGCGTCATAGGGGAATACGTTATAGCTGGCAGAACCGGCAACAGCCTGATCTGTCGGATTATACGCCTCATAAAAAGCCAAGCCGGTTTCGCCGATGCGTATATCCATTTCACGCACAACCGGTTGGAACTGCCACGGCATTTCACGCGCCAACGAAGCATCAAATCGGATTTTTACGGTGCGGTCCAGAATCACATCAGAGCCTTCGCTGGACACCAGCGGAGTGCCACCAAATCCGGTAACACGGCAAAACAAGTTATAGGCAGGCACAGCGGCAAAAGACATCATCAGCATGAAAACTGCCAATGTTGCCAACCGAACGAGCGTGCGTTTATTCTTCTCCGCGCTCATTGCGTATCCTTTAGCAATTGCGGGCGCAGCACGTGATCACTGGCTTCCATCTCGACCATGGTCGCGCCACCCATCATTTTAGAAATGGTAATGGCGAAAATCAGCGCCACAAAACCGCAGAGCACAAGCCCGAGCATCACATTGCTCCGAAAACGGCGGGTATGAATTTCATGGTCTTTGCGGAATTCCATTTCTTACACCACCTGCGGCCAGTTGGCCACGTTCAGATCAAGCGCCCGCAAACCGGCCTCAACCAGCAGCGCTGTGAAATGCAATGCAAGATACAGCAGTGACAGCTTGAAAACCTTGCGTTCAGCGGTAAAGAAATCAGCCTCGGCAGCGGCCTCGCTTCGGTTAAGCAATTTCCATGCCCCCAGCAAAAACTGTGCATTCATCACCACAGCCACGGCCAGATAGACAGGTCCGCCGATGGATGAAAACGCGGCCAGCAAAGACACAATTGTCAACAGCACAGTATAGCCAAGGATATACCTCCGCGTTGTCGGCTTGCCGTGGGTCACCGTTAACATCGGCACGCCTGCCTTGGTGAAGTCAGAGTTCAGAAACAGCGACAGCGACCAGAAATGCGGCGGTGTCCACACGAAGATCAGCGCGAACATCAAAAGGCTCTCGATGCTAACACCGCCAGTGACAACAGCCCAGCCGATCATTGGCGGGAAGGCACCAGAGGCCCCACCAAGCACAATGTTTTGCGGGGTGCGGCGCTTTAGGCCCATGGTGTAAACAACCGAGTAAAAGAAGATGGTAAAGGCCAGAAAACCAGCCGCAAAGAAATTTGCGGTAATCGCCAACATACCCACCGAAATCACCGAGAGCCACAACCCGAACACCATTGCATTGTGCGCAGTAATTCGGCCCGATGGCACTGGGCGGTTCTGGGTGCGTTTCATGATCGCGTCGATATCGCAATCCCACCACATGTTCAGCGCACCAGAGGCCCCAGCCCCCATGGCGATAAACAGAATAGAGGCAAAGGCAATTACCGGATCAACCGAACCGGGCGCCACCAGCAGGCCAACGGCGGCCGTGAACACCACCAGCGACATAACACGCGGCTTTAGCAGCGCGAAATAGTCTTCGAACTGGGCCTCGTTGCCGTATTCTGTTGCAGTTGCATCACTCATATTGGTCATCCAGTCGCGTAAAACGGCGCGCACAAACGCACCGTTTAGCCGGTTAAGGATCAGTTGCTAACGTCAGCAGCCTGAACTTTATCAAAGTTGGCGGAGGCCAAAGCCACGCCGCGCGGCGTACCGGCATATTCCTCAATCGCGCCAGCCAACCACTTATCATAGTCAGCCTGCTTCACCGCCTTGATGGTGATCGGCATGTAAGAATGGTCTTTGCCGCACAATTCGGAACACTGGCCAAAGTAAACGCCTTCTTTGCCTTCATCCACATTGAACCACAATTCGGCCAGACGGCCAGGCACCGCATCCTGTTTCACGCCAAAGGCAGGGATTGCCCAGGAATGGATCACATCCGAACCTGTAACCTGCACAACAACGGTTTTACCTGTCGGAACCACAACAGCCGTGTCGGTTGCCAGCAAATACTCATCTTGCGCATATCCGTTTTCGGCCAGTTCTTCGCGGGCCAGCATAAAGCTGTCAAATTCAAACCCGTGATCCACATATTCATGCGACCAATACCACTGATTGCCGGTCGCCTTGATGGTGATATCCGCTTCCGGAATTTCCTGTTGCTTGAACAACACATCCAGCGAGAACGGCATAATCGACAGCAAAATCAGAATTGGCACCAGTGTCCAACCAATTTCCAAAGCGGAATTATGGGTGAATGTGGCAGCGATCGGGTTTGATTTGCGGTTGAACCGGAGAACAACCACAACAAGCAACAAGGTTACAAAAATCGAGATCACTGTGATGATCCACAGGATGTATGTGTCCAGCCAGACCGAATCCTGCATCACAGGCGTCACGGCTTCTTGAAAGTTCATTCCGCCCGGTATCGGCTTGCCGATTGTTGGTAAATCAGGCAGCGCGTTTTGCGCCCAAACACTTCCAGTCAGCAACGTTGCGCCGATTGTGCTAAAGATTCCCGTAAGTATATTTGCTTTTCGCATGCGTCAGATCCATTCCCCTGCGGCTTTGGCGCCAAGATTTGGGCATAGCTTGCACCTGGCAAGAATCCCCTATTGTTTCTCTGTCCCCTAAAAACAATAATGTAGCAGAAATAACAAGCACATCATTTGCGGCATTGCGCCGCTTATGCAAAAAATTGTGCGAAAAGGAGTTGAAGTATGGCGAACCAAACCGGCCCATTCCGCCCGTTCGAGGCAAATTTCGATGCAGAGGCCGCGCTAAAGATACTGCGAGCCACGGTTTCCGGGGCTGATGATGGCGAACTTTTTCTGGAACGCCGCCGTTCTGAAGCTTTAGTTTTCGACGATCGCCGCATCAAAACCGCGTCATACAATGCCTTCGAGGGCTTTGGCCTGCGCGCGGTGCACGGGGAATCTGCCGGATATGCCCATTCCACCGAAATGACCCTGAGCGCACTAAAACGTGCCGCCGAAACTGCACGCCTTGGTGTGGGGGATGGCGGCGGCAACCTTGCCCCGCCACCACAGCCCACCAATCAACGGCTTTATACCGATGCCAACCCGATGGCTGACGCCGAATTCAACGTCAAGATCGACGTACTGCGCGAGATGGACGCTTTTGCCCGTGATCTGGATAGTCGGGTGGTGCAGGTCACAGCCTCCCTCGCCGCCTCATTGCAGGAAATTGAAATCATGCGCCCCGAGGGCACAAGCGTGCGTGACATACGCCCGATGACCCGCCTGAATATCTCGGTGATTGTCGAGGAGCAGGGCCGACGCGAATCTGGCTCGGCAGGGGGCGGTGGGCGCTATGGACTCTCCCGCTTGATGGAAACGGAACATTGGCAAGCAACAGCTGCCGAGGCCCTGCGCATCGCGCTGGTAAATCTGCGCGCCGAACCTGCCCCAGCGGGCGTATTTGACGTGGCCCTTGGCAATGGCTGGCCCGGCATCCTGCTGCACGAAGCCATTGGCCACGGGCTAGAGGGCGACTTTATCCGCAAACAAACCTCGGCCTTTGCGGGGCTGATGGGCAAACGGGTTGCTGCCAAAGGCGTCACCGTTCTGGATGACGGCACCATCCCTGATCGGCGCGGCTCAATCAGTTTTGACGACGAGGGCACGCAATCGAGCAAAACCACCCTGATTGAGGACGGCATTCTCGTGGGTCTGATGCAAGACCGCCAAAACGCCCGCCTGATGGGAGTAGAACCAACAGGTAACGGGCGGCGCGAAAGCTATGCCCACGCGCCCATGCCCCGCATGACAAACACCTACATGATGGGCGGTGACACCGCGCCCGAGGACATCGTGGCAGAAATCAAGGACGGGATTTATGCAGTCGGTTTTGGTGGCGGTCAAGTGGACATCACCAATGGCAAATTCGTATTTTCCTGCACCGAGGCGTATCGCGTCAAAAACGGCAAGGTTGGCGCGCCGGTCAAAGGGGCAACCCTGATCGGCGATGGGGCCACCGCCCTGAACCACATCCGCGCCATTGGCAACGACATGGCACTGGATCCGGGCATGGGGAATTGCGGCAAAGCCGGGCAATGGGTACCTGTTGGGGTAGGTCAACCAACCGTTCTGATTGGCGGGTTGACGGTAGGGGGCAGTGCGATTTGATCCAAGGGTTTTCCGGCAGGTATCTCCTGAGGCCAGTCATTGCCACCCCCCGAACTTATAGGCAAAACATCCGCCACAAGCACCCACCGCTGGACCTTCGTCCAGCTCATAGGAATGCGCCGCAAGGCGCTCATTTTAACACCCGATGATCCGCCGAGCCACACCTGCCGACCTCCCCGCCCTTGCTGACCTCTGGCATCAGGGCTGGCATGAGGCCCACGCCGCCCATGTACCCGCTGAACTCACCAATCAGCGCTGCCGTCATAGCTTTTTCATCCGCCTGCAAGGCTTGCCCGACACTTTCACCCTCGGCCCCGCCGCCGCCCCCCTTGGGATGTGTATCCTACGCAAAGCCGAGATTTATCAGTTTTATGTCAGCCCGACCGCACGCGGCACAGGCACAGCCCAAACCCTAATGGCCTACGGCGAAGCGGCGATCCGGAACGCGGACCATGACACAGCAAACCTTGACGTTATCCCGCAAAACCACCGCGCCATCGCTTTTTATGAAAAGGCCGGATGGGCGAGACAGGGCATCCAAACCATTCTGCTTGATACTTTGGGCGAACCCTTCCCCCTTCCCTGCCAGATCATGACCAAACGTTTGCGCTGATTCATTCCCCGTTAACCAAGACCTGCCACCCTTGCAGTATGAGCAACCAAACGATTCCCCCTTCAGCAATTCCGACAACAGACATCCAGCGCATCGACTGGATGCGCCTGATCCGCTCGCGCCGCGTTGGCCCCGCAACCTTTTACCGCCTGCTTGGGGAATGTGGATCAGCACAGGCCGCACTGGCAACCCTGCCGCAAGTGGCCCGTGACGCAGGCGTCACCGATTACGAAACCTGCGCTGCCACCTATGCCGCGGCAGAACTGGCGCAGGGGCAAAGCAAGGGGTACCATCTGCTCTGCATCAGCGATCCCGAATACCCCTCATTATTAAAGAAAATCCCGGACGCCCCGCCGATTCTCTGGGTTGTTGGCGACCTTAGCCTGCTATCGCGCCCTTCGGTCTCTCTGGTTGGCGCACGCAACGCTTCCAGCCTCGGGGTGCGCATGACCCGACTTATCGCCCACGAGCTGGGCGAGGCTGGATATGTTGTCACCTCAGGCCTTGCGCGCGGTATCGACGCCGCAGCACATGAGGCAGCGCTAAAAACCGGCACCATTGCAGTGCAAGCTTCGGGCCTTGATGTGATCTACCCTCGCGAAAATGCCCGCCTGCATGATGACATTGCCCAATCCGGCCTGCGCCTGTCTGAACAACCCATCGGCCTGCCCCCGCAAGCCCGTCATTTCCCGCAACGCAACCGCATTATCGCAGGTCTGTCCACCGCAACCGTGGTGATCGAGGGCGCGGCCCGTTCCGGCAGCCTGATCACCGCGCGCGATACGGCTGATCTGGGGCGCGACGTGATGGCTGTTCCGGGCAATCCGCTCGATGCGCGCGCGGCCGGTTGCAATATGTTGATCCGGGACGGGGCCATGTTGGTGCGATCCGGCAAAGACATCATCGACGCCCTGCAAATGCCCGAGCTACCGCCGCTCAAAGCCCCAAACCCCAAACCGGTTGTGGTGCCCCCAGAACATGTTGCCGAAAAAATTCTCACCCTGCTTGGCCCCAATGCGATTCCCGAGGATATGCTGATTCGCGATACTGGCCTGCCCGCCCAATCGGTTTCACAGCACCTGTTATCGCTGGAACTGGAAGGTAAGATCGAGCGCCATCCCGGCGGTATGCTAGCGCTTGCCAGTTAGGCCAAACTGTTTTTCCAACCCCCATTGACACCTTGCTCTTCCGCCCACATTTTCCCTGCCAACAGAGCAGAATAATGATTCCCAGGAAAATACATGCCAGTTGTCGTCGTCGAGTCCCCCGCTAAAGCAAAGACAATAAACAAATATCTCGGTGATGATTACACCGTTCTGGCATCCTATGGCCACGTGCGCGACCTGCCCCCCAAAGACGGATCCGTCGACACCGACAATGATTTCGCCATGAAATGGGAGGTCGCAAGTGCGAGCCAGAAACACATTCGCGCGATTGTTGATGCGCTGAAGGAAGATAATTCCCTGATCCTCGCGACTGACCCGGACCGCGAGGGAGAGGCGATCAGCTGGCATCTGGAAGAGGCCTTGCGTAAGCGCCGCGCCATCAAAAAGTCGACACCGATCCAGCGCGTTGTATTTAACGCGATCACCAAAGACGCCGTTACCACCGCGATGAAAAACCCGCGTGAAGTGGACATGGAACTGGTACATGCCTACCTTGCCCGCCGCGCCCTTGATTACCTCGTCGGGTTTAACCTGTCGCCGGTTCTGTGGCGCAAACTTCCCGGCGCGAAATCTGCCGGACGGGTGCAATCGGTGACCCTGCGGCTAATTGTTGAACGTGAAATGGAAATCGAGGCGTTCAAAAACCGCGAATACTGGAGCGTGAAAGCCATCCTCGCCACCCCGCGCGGACAGGAGTTTGAGGCACGTCTAACCCTGCTCGGCGGCTCCAAGCTTGAAAAATTCAGCATTGAGACCTCCGAAGCTGCAGAACTGGCGGTTCAGGCCATAAACTCTCGTGATCTGAGTGTCGCGAAAGTTGAGGCAAAACCGGCCAACCGCAACCCCTCTGCACCCTTCATGACCTCGACCTTGCAACAAGAGGCCAGCCGCAAATTCGGCTTTGGCGCGCGCCAGACCATGAGCACGGCCCAGCGATTGTATGAGGCTGGTTACATCACCTACATGCGGACAGACGGCATTGATATGGCCCCCGAAGCGGTGGCGGCTGCCCGTGCGACGATCACATCGCGTTACGGCAAGGAATATGTGCCTGCCAGCCCGCGGGTCTATAAAAACAAAGCTAAAAACGCACAAGAGGCCCACGAGGCCATTCGCCCTACCGATATGGACAAGGCCCCATCTGATCTCGCGCGCCTTGAGGCCGACCAGCGCAAACTCTACGATCTGATCTGGAAACGCACCATTTCCAGCCAGATGGAAGCCGCGCGCATGGAGCGCACCACCGTTGATATTGCCTCAAGCGATGGGCAGATTGGCCTGCGGGCCACAGGGCAGGTGGTGTTGTTTGACGGGTTCATGCGGGTGTATGAGGAGGGACGCGACGATCAGGTTGTCGATGACGATGACAAGCGCCTGCCCCAAATCGTGCAAGGCGAACCGACAGATAAACGCAGCATCACGCCAGAGCAGCATTTCACCCAGCCCCCGCCCCGCTACACCGAGGCATCACTGGTCAAACGCATGGAAGAACTCGGCATTGGCCGCCCCTCGACCTATGCCTCGGTTGTAACCACGATCCAGACCCGTGAATACGTGCGCAAGGAAAAAAATCGTTTAATTCCAGAGGATAAAGGCCGTTTGGTGACGGCCTTTCTGGAAAGCTATTTCCGCAAATACGTCGGCTATGACTTCACCGCCAAACTGGAAGAGGAACTCGACGAGATTTCTGCCGGTAAGGAAAATTATATCGACGTTCTGGGCCGTTTCTGGCGCGATTTTTCTGCCGCGATTGGCGAGACGTCCGAGTTGCGGATCACTGATGTTCTGGAAAAAATCAACGAATACCTGGAACCTCATCTGTTCCCGCCCAACGAGGATGGCTCTGATCCACGTATCTGCAAAAATTGCGGTGAGGGGCGGTTATCTATGCGCACTGCGCGTTCCGGCGGGGCCTTTATTGGCTGCTCCAATTATCCTGAATGCCGCTATACCCGCCCGATCACCGGCGAGGTTGAGGGCGGTGATATTGCGGGGCCAGATGGTAAGGAACTGGGCTTTGACGACGAGGGTATCAAAATCACCCTGCGTTCCGGGCGTTTTGGCCCCTATGTGCAGCGCGGTGAGGCGACGGAAGAAGATCCCAAACCCAAGCGTGCCTCGATCCCTAAAGGGGTGGAGCTGGAAACGGTAGATCTGAAAATGGCACTTGATCTGTTGTCCCTGCCCCGTTTCATTGGCGACCATCCCGATGGCGGCAAGGTTTCCGCTGCAATCGGGCGTTTTGGCCCCTATGTGATGTGGGAAATGCCGATTGAAGAGGGCAAAAAGACCGCGCGCAAGATTTACGCCAACATTAAAGACCCCGCCGAGGTGTTTATCGTCGGTATGAACCGCGCGGTTGAATTGATTGCCGAAAAGATTGCCAAGGGCGGGCGCGGTGCAGCGGCGACGCCGCTCAAGGAACTGGGCGAGCACCCCGAGGATGGCGGACCGGTCAATGTCATGGACGGACGCTATGGACCCTATGTGAAATGGGCCAAGATCAACGCAACCTTGCCCAAGGAAATCGAACCGGCAGATGTAACCATGGAAATCGCGGTGGAATTAATTGCGGCCAAGGCGGCGACCAAAGGCAAGCGCAAGAAGGCCGCGCCCAAGAAAAAACCAGCCGCGAAAAAGAAGCCTGCCCCTAAGAAAAAGCCAGCAGCCAAGAAGAGTTAAGGGCGTTCAAACTGTAAAAAGATGACCCGGCCCTACTATCTGGCCCTGTATTCCGGCAAGCCGCATCATGTGCCATGCCAGTGCGGAATTGCTAGAAATCACTGGCTTGCCAATTCGGGTTTCAGCCTTGGCTATAAGGTTGAAGGACCGCAAGTTGGTGCAAGACGTAAAAACTGCGTCGCAATTCTGACCTACATTTTGCACCGCTTGCAACACTGACTCCTCGGAAATGCGCGCGACCACGCGCTCTTCAATTTGCGCGAATGAGGTGAATGCGGATATTTCAATGCCGTGGCGTTCCAGCATATGCCGCATGGCAGCGGAAACATCGGCGATATAGGGCGTCACAAAGCCAAGCCGATTCACCCGAAGCTTTGCAAGCGCGGCAATCACTGCGGTGATTGGGTCTGTTACCGGAACATCGGGATGGGCGGTCTGAATTGCACCTGCCACCCGTTGTGGGCCGATGATCGTCGAAGCAGATGTACAGCCATATCCAATCGCTGCAAAATTTACCTCTGTCGGCAACAAACCCGCCGCTTTTGGCAGGTCGGATTCCATTTGCAGCAAGGTTTCGCGGGTGACATCGGGATGGCTGGGAATGCGGCTCTGATAGAGGGGGATACCCGCCCGGTGGATTACAGGCGCGATCTCAGGCTCTAGTGTTTCGTCGGTTGCCAGAACGATCAACCCGAGCGATACCTTGTCACCATAACCTTTATCTAGAGTAAAGGGTTGTGGCGATTCGATGGGGTTAACCATCTGTCGGACCTTCTGACAAAATGATCAGCACACGCGAGTCTGCATCCAGTTTTGCAATTTGTGCTTCTTTCGCAGCACATAAACCAGCGTATCCGGCCCCGCCAGAACTGGAGGCTTGCAACCCATGCCTATCCAGCGACGCGATAGTCTGCTTAACATAGCAATCATCCAAAGTCATAAATCCGTCGGCCAATTCAGCTAGGGATTTCAGGGCCAAATGCGAGGCCTCTTTGCAGTCAAGACGCCCCATATCCGAGACAGGGCCCGTTGAGACAACAAATTTTCCGGCGCGGATACTATCCATCAACGCGGGTGCAGCCTCGGGTTCGACAACGGTAATTTTCGGACCATCTTGCCATTTAAGTCGAAAATAGGCGGTCAGGCTGGCGGCCAATCCACCAACGCCTGCCTGCAAGAAGATGTGGCTGGGCGGGCTGTCAAGTTGGGCCACCGCCTCAACCGCCAAGGCGAGATATCCCTCCATGACATCTCGACCAGACAGGCATTCATCCCATGTGCTGTCGGATAACAGTATCCATCCCTTTTCTGCGGCAACCTGCGTTGCGGCAGCCATGCTTTGTTCGTAATTCTCGCCCTCAATAACGACCTGCGCATCATACCCCTGCAACTGATCCTGAAAAGCGGCGGGAACCGTCTGCGCCAGATATACCACTGCTTTTGCCCCGAAAAGCCGCGCGCCTGCCGCCACTGACAATCCGTGATTCCCAGCACTGGCAGTTACAAATGTTTTTCCGGCTAGTGCCGTTTTTGCAATATTCGGGTCTTTGAGCCGGTCGCCAACCTGCAAATATGCCTGCTTAGCAATCGCATAGGCCGCACCGAGCGCCTTGAAACTGCCCAAGCCCATGCGCCCGCGCTCATCTTTGAAGTGAATCGCAGCGACGCCAAGCTGACATGCCAAAGCAGCAGGGGATTGCACCGGGGTTGGTTTGTAAATCGGGCAAAGGCCCAGTAAGCGCATTACCAGATCGGGATCATCGGCAACGGATCCGGCCACCAAATTTCCAGTATCTGGCAGTCCACTTCCGCGCCATGGGTTGGGTAAATACTCCATTGGGCAACACTGCCAATATCGGGGGCAAATGTCACCTGAAAATCAAACATCGGGCTATATTGTTTGGGGTTCTGCCAACCGGCATTGCACCATATCCAAAACCCTCTCACCGCTTGCCTGCCACTTGTCCCCCCCTTTGAGGCCGACCAGAAATGCGGATGCGCCATCCATCAATTCGTGATCCTGAGCAGTCTGAGCCACGGAACGGGTAAACTGGGCCAGATAACACAGTTCCTTTTGATCCCGCTGAGAGAGGGCCGATGTCAACAGTTTTCCCACCTGTATCAAATCATCCAAAAACGCCCTTTTATCCAGCTTCAGCGGCTGACCGACGACTTGCGGCACGAAAGGCCGGGGGGCATGGTCTTCCTCAACTACAGATTTTATGACCTTTTGAAAACTGGCGATGTCCTGCAAGGGTTTTGTCAAAAAGCAACTAGCACCTGCCTCCAGTGCTTTGGTCCTGAAGGAGCCATCGTCATCGCCACTGAGCGCAACAATGGCCGGAGCCAATGTGGGTGCCTGTCCCAGTTCACGGATCAGTTCAATACCGGAACCATCGGGCAAACCAATATCGATCATCACCACATCTGGGCGATAGATGGCCAAATGACGCCGCGCCGATTTCAGGCAATCCGCCCGGCGCAGGCGCGCACCGGATCGTTGCGACATCAGGCGCACCGCCTCCGAGCAATAGCGGCTATCCTCGACCAGCAAAATGGTTAGGCCCATAAGGGGCCGCCGCACAGTGACCCCCGGCAAAAATGTCTTTGCAATTCCTTCCATGTCGAATCCCCCAAGGCTGACGTGATTGTATCGCCTTATTCCACCCCAACATCCCTAACAGCTCCCTAACAGAACCCAGATTTTGATAAGTTTTTAACAAATCGACGGAATGTCGCGTTGCCTTTTCGCCCACCAAAGCCCATACGCAGGGTCGAAACCCAAGGAGATAACCGATGATTGGACGCCTGAACCACGTAGCCATTGCCGTGCCTGATCTAGAGGCCGCCGTTGCCCAATACCGCGATACGCTTGGGGCCAAAGTAAACCCGCCTCAGGACGAACCTGATCACGGCGTAACAGTCGTGTTTATCGAACTGCCAAATACCAAGATCGAGCTGCTGCACCCCTTGGGAGAAAACTCTCCGATTGCTGGGTTTTTAGCCAAGAACCCGTCGGGCGGCATTCACCACATCTGTTATGAGGTCGAAGACATTCTGGCTGCGCGCGACAAGTTGCAAGCCTCTGGTGCGCGGGTGCTGGGCACGGGCGAACCAAAAATTGGGGCCCACGGTAAGCCAGTGCTTTTCTTGCATCCGAAAGATTTCACCGGTACGCTGGTGGAACTGGAACAGGTTTAAAAGGGGCGATCATGTCCATTAGTGCCTCTATTGTGCTTTATGCCGTCGTCTGGTTCATGACGCTGTTTGTGATTCTGCCGTTACGGTTGAAGAGTCAGCACGACAGTGGGGATGTAGTGCCGGGAACTTCCTCTTCCGCGCCCGCTAACCCCCAAATCAAAAAGCGGATGCTGATTACCACGATTGTTGGCACTCTAATCTGGGCCGCGGTATGCACCGCAATCATATCCGGTACCCTGTCGATGAAAAATCTTGGTTTCGAGGGTGCTTATTAAGGCTTGCCCTTTCCATTTCCCCAGCACTCGCCTATAGGCTGGTGCCGCAAGCCGTCCGGCCTATCGGATCGCAAATATCGAAATTCGCCCTCGCTTGGGATGAATTCCGGTTCTACGTTAAGTCAACATACCACAACCCGCCATTTAAAAAGGAAACCCCATGGCCAGTTTGAAACAAGGCGACCTCGCCACCCTGATCTGCGGCTCTCCTCGTATGGCAGTGGAAGAGGTCAATGATGATCAGCTCTCGATGATCTGGTGCAACGAAGGCATTATTCACCGCGATACGTTTTCTGCCAAATTGATGAAAAAATGGGAAACCCGCGATGGCGACGACCGCGGCAGGAAACCTTTCCGAAGCGGCGGACGTGATGATCGCGGTGGCCGCGAAGATCGTGGCTCCTATGATGGCGGACGTGACAGTGGCCCGCCAAAGGGTAAAACCGGCTGGCATGGTAAACCGCGCGAGAAAAGCCATTTCCGCAAGGATTGAGCAATACCACCCGCAAAAACAAAAGCCCCGGAGAGGATCAACCGCTCCGGGGCTTTTGTTTGTTTGAAAGGATACTTTAGGCGCGCACCTCGGCGAAGGCCACCATGCGGCGTTCGTTTTCGTCCCACAGGTTCAGTTTCACACAACGAAAGCTTTGCCAAATTGTCAGGCGCCGCACGCTATCCAGCATACTCGGGTTTTCGCGCATGACCTCGGTCAGGCGGTAAAACGGGATGCGGCTGTACAGATGGTGCACATGATGGATACCGATGTTACCAGAAATCCAGCGCAGCGGAGTGGGCAAATCATAGAATGAACTGCCGTGCAGGGCTGATTCGTGCATATCCCAGTTTTCAGGCTCATCCCATTCAACACCCTCGAACTGGTGCTGCACATAAAACAGCCACATGCCGATGGCGGCCCCCCCAAAGCTAATGATGCCGAATATCAGCACAAACGGCCAAAGGCCCATCAGCCAGATCATCAAACCTGCAAAGACTGCAAGGGCTACATTGGTGCCCATCGAACTGAACCAGAACATTTTTCCGGTCAGGGAACCCACGGGGAATCGGTTGAAAATTCCGAAAATAATAACAGGCCCGAGCAAGAACAACGTCAGGGGATGGCGGTAAACACGATAGCCCCACCGTTTCCAAGCAGGGCTTTCGAGATATTCTTTCACCGTCATGGTGTAGATATCCCCGATACCGCGTTTCTCTAGGTTACCAGCAGTAGAATGGTGAATTGAATGGCTACGCTTCCAGATATCATAGGGCGTGAGCGTCACAACCCCTAGGATTCGGCCAAGCCAGTCGTTTGCCATACGGGATTCAAACATCGATGCGTGGCCGCAATCATGCTGAATGATAAACAAACGCACCAGAAAACCGGCACCAACAAGGCTGAGCCCGATTGTCAGCCAAACGCTTATCGACAGCGACAGATAAGCAAGGACAAACAGAGTAACCAACGGAATCGCGGTGACTGCAATTTCCCAAAGGCTGCGCTTCATGCTGGGTTTTCGGTACCGGGCCAAAACGCGTACCCAATCACGGGCGGAAATCTGGACTTCTTCGGGTTTGGGAGTCTGCGAAGGAGTGGAATTCGAAATTCCTGTCATATCATTCATGCTCTACCGTTTCTGAAGTTTATGGTTGCCCCTGCGATAAAGGATTCCAGCGCAGAGGCAAGGAAAATGTATATAACCAAGTAATTTGGTCGCATAAAATTGACCTAGATCAACCTCAAGTGGAAGTTGCGACACAGCCTTCAGCCCATGCTTCCAATTTTTGGCTTTTCCTACTCTGCATTCCAGTCGTTGACCTTACCTCGCCTCAACGTTTACTCCTAGCGCATGCAAAACACGCTCGACCTCACTTTTGCCGCGCTGGCAGACCCTACCAGACGCGCCATCCTGACGATGTTACTTGAGGATGACATGGCCGTTACCGATGTGGCCGAGCCGTTTGCCATTTCACTCGCAGCCATTTCCAAGCATTTGCAAATTCTGACCCGTGCGGGGTTGATCGAACAGGAAAAGCGCGGTCGGGTGAAATGGTGCAAACTGGCACCCGAGGCCATGAAAGGCGCTTCTGTATGGATGGAAGGTTTCGGGCAATTCGAAGTAGTCAATCTGGAGGATTTTGAACGGTTTGTCGCAGAAACCATTGAGAAACCTTCACAAAACAAATCCTGACTATAAGCACCAACGCTGTTGTGCTGGAGGCCCAGCATTAACAGGCACTCGTTCCGCTGTATCGCCCTTAGCGCATTTCGTGTTCGCCTTGGCCTAACAATCAATCCCGTCGCACCAGCATCAACAGCGCGACCACCGTTGCGCCGACACCTATAAATACGATTACCGGCGGTGCCCCCTGCCCCAAAGCCAGCTGCCACACAATAACCCATGTCGGTGTTAGGTATGTATAGGCCATCACATTGGCCGACGGCAATTGCATCGCGGCAAACTGCAACAAAAAGAAAGTCATCGAACTGGCACAGATCGAGACATAGAACAGCCCAATCCAGAAAATCTGTGGCAGCGCGGCCCAATCCGTTGCAACAATTTGCGGAACACTGATCAGGCTTAGGATCAAACATCCTGATACAATCATGCCAAAGGTAAACACGATAATCGGCTCCCCTCGGTTAAGTTTGCGCACCAATGGCGTATAGAGCGCGTGCGCAATGCAGCCAAAAAAATAGATCGCCTCGCCGCGCCCAACCTCAAAGCGCAGCATAGAACCCAAGTCTCCTTGAAAAATCACCCAAACCGCCCCGGCTGCACCAACAGCCAGCGCCATCGCCATTCTGCGGGTGGTGACTTGTCCAAGCAGCCAATAGCCAAAAAGGCCCGACATGATCGGTGTCAAGGTGAACACAGCAGAGCCGGAAACCGCTGTGGCGGTTTTCAACCCCTCGAACATCAAAGTGAAGTAGATTGCGAATAGGGCACCTAACAGAAGGTATCGCCACGGCGCGCGCAGATGTTCGCGTTTAATACCAGGGCCAAAGACGGCAAATGTGCCGACAACCACCCCCGAAATCAGGAACCGAAAGGCGGTCATCGCCGCCGGATCAACCAGATTGGCAAACTGGACCCCGAGCGCAAAAGACCCGGCGATCAGTATGGAAAATGCCAGCATTGCAAGGTGGCCAAGGGCGAAATTATTGTCTCTCATGGCGCAGCTTTGCAACTAAGGCAGTCAGAATACAAGCCACACTAAAGGCACCCAGTCTGAATGCTTGATGCTTCACGATGTACGCCTTTTTGTAGACTCCTGCAAAAGCCGACAGTACAGAGGGCTTTGACCACAGCACCTTTGTCGGCGCTTGACTCTGCAAGCGCCGCCCCCTAAGTACCCCCCATCCACAGGAAGCGACAAACCTTCCGGTCTCAGGATCACCACCCGTCAGCGAGTTTCGCCCACGGGTGCATTTGTCGTTTGGCGTATCGCTTCCTGTATGTTTGGAAAATTGCGCAAGCTGAAAGGCGCCAAGGCATGTTTGAAAATCTATCCGAACGCCTCTCTGGCGTCTTTGATAAGCTCACCAAGCAAGGCGCGTTGTCTGACGCCGATGTGGCCACCGCCCTGCGTGAAGTTCGTGTGGCGTTGCTGGAGGCCGATGTTTCCCTGCCGGTGGCGCGTGATTTCATCAAAGCGGTGCAGGAAAAAGCATCAGGCCAAGCGGTTACAAAATCGGTAACACCGGGTCAGCAGGTTGTGAAAATCGTTCACGACGAAATGGTGCATTTCCTGTCCGGCGAAGATGCCAATGCCGGAGAGCTGAAAATCGACAGCCCCCCGGCACCGATCCTGATGGTGGGTCTGCAAGGGTCGGGTAAGACCACGACCACGGCCAAGCTGGCCAAGCGTCTGTTAGAGCGTAATAAAAAGCGGGTGCTGATGGCCTCGCTTGACACCAACCGCCCCGCAGCGATGGAGCAGCTGGCAATTCTCGGCACCCAGATTGGTGTCGACACCCTGCCAATCATAAAAGGCCAATCCGCCCGCGATATCGCCAAACGCGCCAAGCAACAGGCAACCTTGGGCGGCTATGACGTTTACATGCTCGATACAGCGGGCCGCTTACACATCGATGTTGAGTTGATGGACGAAGTGCAGGCCGTGCGCGACATTACCAACCCACGCGAAACGCTGTTGGTGGTTGACGGTCTGACGGGCCAAGACGCAGTAAATGTGGCGCAGGAGTTCGACGAAAAAGTCGGCGTTACCGGCGTTGTTCTAACACGGATGGACGGCGACGGGCGCGGTGGCGCGGCGCTGTCAATGAAGGCTGTCACCGGCAAGCCAATCAAATTTGTCGGCTTGGGCGAGAAGCTGGACGCGCTTGAGGAATTCCACCCCGAACGGGTTGCGGGCCGAATCCTCGGTATGGGCGACATCGTGTCCTTGGTGGAAAAGGCGCAGGAAACCATCGAGGCCGAACAAGCCGAGCGCATGATGAAGCGCTTCCAAAAAGGTCAGTTCAACATGAACGACCTGAAGGGCCAGCTTGAGCAGATGCAGAAAATGGGCGGCATGGAAGGCATCATGGGAATGATGCCGGGCATGGGCAAGATGGCCAAAAAGGTCGAGGAAGCCGGTTTTGACGACTCCATTTTGCGCCGTCAGGTGGCTTTGATCCAGTCGATGACCAAACGTGAGCGTGCCAACCCGAAAATCCTGCAAGCTAGCCGCAAAAAGCGGATTGCAAAGGGCGCCGGCTTGCAAGTTTCCGATCTGAATAAGCTGCTAAAAATGCACCGCCAGATGGCCGATATGATGAAAAAGATGGGCAAAGGCGGGATGATGAAAAAGATGCTGGGCGGGATGCTCGGTAAAGGCGGAGGAATGCCGGGAATGCCCGGTGGCGGCGATATGGATTCGGCGCAAATGGAAAAAATGGCGGCCAAAATGGGCAAGCAAATTCCGGGCGGTCTGCCCGGTCTGGGAGGCGGGGCACTGCCGCCGGGCCTTAGCGGTTTTGGAAAGAAGAAATGATCACCTGCACGCTGACATATATTATTGATCCCCTACAGGTCGATGAATTCGAGGCTTATTCAAAGGCGTGGATTTATCTGATCACCCGCATGGGCGGCACCCATCACGGGTATTGGCTGCCCCATGAAGGCCCCAACAACAAGGCACATGCGGCGTTCTCTTTTCCCTCTTTGGCTGCCTATGAAGTGTACCGCTCCGAACTCGAACAAGATGCGGAATGCCAAGCTGTGCTGAAATTCGCTGCGGATAATCGTTGCATCCTGAGTTATGATCGCAGCTTTACCCGTCCCGTGCTGACAGGTGCCTCGCCGCAGGAACTGGGGATTATCAAGTGACCTCCATCCCCACCATAGAAACCAAACGCATGCGCCTGCGCGCCGCAAAAGCCTCCGACCTTGATGTGGTTGCCGAGTTTTTTGCCGATGAGCGCAGCCGGTTTGTTGGCGGCCCCAAAGACCGGTATGACAGCTGGCGTTCCATGTGTGCGGGTCTGGGCCAATGGCATTTGCGGGGTTACGGCTTGTGGCACGCCGAGGATGTGGCCACTGGTGCGGTTGTCGGTTGTACCGGTGTTGTTCATCCCGATGGCTGGCCTGAACCCGAACTGGGCTATCACCTGTTCAACGGGTTCGAACGCCAAGG
>JAHRVG010000061.1 GCA_019090795.1 Paracoccaceae bacterium
CAGCCATCAATCAGATGTGGCAAACAGATTTTACATATCTGAAGGTCATTGGCTGGGGGTGGTTCTATCTGTCGACAATTCTGGATGATTACTCTCGATATGTTATTGCCTGGAAACTGTGTACCACCATGAGCGCGAATGATGTAACGGATACACTGGAAATGGCCCTTCAGGCCTCTGGTTGCGATAGGGTCAAGGTTGCGCACAAACCGCGGTTGTTATCGGATAATGGTCCCTGTTACATATCTGGCGATCTGGCTGAGTGGCTGGAGGGCAAAGGCATGAGCCATGTTCGTGGTGCACCGTATCATCCACAGACCCAGGGCAAGATAGAACGCTGGCATCAAACCCTGAAGAACCGCATCTTGCTGGAAAACTACTTCTTGCCCGGTGATCTTAAAGCCCAGATCGAAGCCTTCGTCGATCACTACAACCACCAGCGCTACCACGAGAGCCTGAGCAACGTCACACCCGCCGACGTCTACTTCGGACGTGACAAAGCCATTCTACAGCAAAGGGAAAGGATCAAACGAAAGACACTCGAAACGCGACGCTTGCATCACAAACAATACGCCACATAATGAAACCAACCAGACGAGCCAAGCTCTCTCTTAGTTTAAGCCGCCATTGGTTCCAAAATCCCAGACGGCGGAAACTTGACACATTGATCGGAATCTTGTGAACTAAAATCATTAAAAATCACCGCGCTGCTTGCAGCACTTCAAAGCGGGCTTGCAATCTAAATTCAATTTGGCGGCCCGTTACCTGTGCCGCGCTAGGGGAAACATCATGGCCTTCGAAGTAATCTTAACCAACCAAACAACAACCTACGACATCCACGACACGGATGAAGTTGTTTTGCTCAAAGACACCAACATCGTTGTGACATCAGGCCACGCTATCAACGGCAACTCCGGTGCGGATACTATCCTCGACAGTGTGGAGTTGTATGCCCACGGGGATGTCATTGCCCAGGACGACGGGATTAATTTTCTGAATGGCTTTACAGAAGCAAACAATATTCACATCGTTTTGGCGGCGCAGGCGACATTAACTGCGGGTGGCGATGGAATTGTGTTGCGAGGTGGTGTAAACAACCGGGTCATCAATTACGGACAAATCATCGCAGACGAGGCGTCCGTTTATGTTTCTGGTGGTGAAATTGATTTTCAAAATTATGGCTCGATTGTAACGTCAGACGGCGGCTCACAAAATTCGGTTTATTTTAGCGGCACTGCTCGTGGAACAGATATCCGCCAGTTTTCCAATGTCGGCACAATTTCCGGATTTACCTCCACCAGCATCACGACGGCTGTTGTCTTTAATGGTGCGAGCGCCGAATTCATCGGATCAAACAGCGGCACAATCGCTGCGGGCGGCGGCCTTGCACTGTTTTCGTCTGCAACCACCAACAGTTTTTTCAACACTGGTGTTATCGACGGCTCCATCAGATTTGATAGCACAGCCAATTTGACCAACACCGGCCTGATCGACGGAGATGTCACCCTCAGTGGCATAAGTGATTCTTTCGACGGGCGCGGAGGTGATGTCTATGGCTCCGTTGCAGGGGGAGATGGCGATGATACTTACGTCGTGGATGACACGGATGATGTCCTCGTCGAAAATGCAGCCGAGGGCACGGATACTGTCGAGGCTAAAACTCATTTCACTCTTGGCGACAATTTCGAAAATCTCACCCTTATTGGTGGTCGGGGCTGGAACGGTGTGGGTAACGGCGAGGCCAACACCATCACTGGCAACAGCGGTGACAACCGGTTGCAGGGGCTGTCCGGCGGGGACAGCATTTTTGGCGGCGCGGGCGCAGATCGCCTTCTTGGCAATGTTGGCAAAGACACGTTGTTCGGGGGCACTGGCGACGATTTCATCCGGGGTGGTGTCTCCGTCGACAGGGTCTACGGCGGCGATGACGACGACCTGCTGTTTGGCAATCGCAGCGACGACTTTTTGTTTGGCGGCGAAGGGGAAGACAGGCTGGTCGGCGGCCTCGGCGCGGACGATCTGACCGGCGGCAACGGACAGGATGTCTTCGTTTACAACCGCCGTGCGGACAGTGTCTGGAACGGCGCCGAGGACAAGATCCTCGACTTTTCCAAAGGCACCGACCTCATCGACTTTACCGGCCTTGCACCGACCCTCACCTACAGCGGCAGTTCCTTCTCCGGCAGCGGGGGCGGCGAAGTCCGCCGCATCGGCGCGGGAGCCAACACCAAAGTCCAGGTCGACCTCGACGGCAACGGCACCGCGGATATGGAGATCAATGTGATCGGTGTCTTGGGCCTGAGTGTGGATGATTTCCTGCTGTAGGGAACGGGGTTCATGCACCGACAGATCTGAGCCAAGCGTCTCGGGTTTGCCGGTTCATTCAAAGACTCCATTAACACCAACTGCTCAAATGATATCCTGCTGAACGGCACAATTACGCGACGGGTCAGGGCCGCCTTGGCACGCGTCATCGTTACTGACCGCCACTGCAGATATTTCTACCAATCAATACGGGTTTCATCGGCAGGAGGTGTCAGTGAATAGCATTTCCTTGGCTTTTTTCGAGAAAAATAGCTGACTTGATTCGTATATAGGTAGGTGGACCACTCCCCCTTGATGCCCCCTACCAAGAATTGCCAGATATTGGTGCCTGAGGGCTTGTGAGGCTGGCTCAGGGTGCCGTGATACGGCGTTAAGCTATCCATCTGCCACGACACTTACCCTAACTAGGTTAGGGTCAAGCTGTTTTACAGTATGAATTTAAAGGTTTTTCTGGGAGGATTCTTCGAGTGTTCACACTAGAGGCTTGTGAAATCTTCGTTTTGAAAGCTTTTAACTCAAAGACGCGGGCGAAGCGCAGGGGTAGAGCTATCTGCCAAAGCAACGCTTTGCGCACCTTGCCAAATAATCAGCAGTTTTTGCAATCAACAAAGGCCACTAGGGAAATGTTCACAATATCATGTGTGAACGCGTGTGACGTTATTGAAATAATGGTGTTATTCCTTTATAAGGCAACCTGTAAGTGGCTGACCTTATTAGACCAATTGGAGCGGGCGAAGAGATTCGAACTCTCGACCCTAACCTTGGCAAGGTTATGCTCTACCCCTGAGCTACGCCCGCGTCCGTTTGGTGAGGATGCTTATACTTCTCCTCAGAAATGCCGCAAGGGGAAAATCACGGTAAATTCCTTTTTTACGTCGAATAATTCCTGTTCGGACAAGGGGGGATTTTACCCTTCAAACTCAACCAGCAAGTCTTTGGCATCCACTTGAGAACCGGTCGGCGCATGAACAGCCTTGATAACACCCATTTTTTCCGCATGAATGCCGGTTTCCATTTTCATCGCCTCTATGGTTAGTAGTAGATCGCCCGCGGCAACCTTCTGCCCCGCCGCCACAACCACTGAGGAAATCACACCAGGCATCGGTGCCCCAATGTGATTATCATTGCCCGCTTCGGCCTTGGGACGCTTGGCACTGGAGGCGACGACCTTACGGTTGGTCACGCGGATAGTACGGGGCTGGCCGTTCAGTTCGAAAAACACCCGTGCTTCGCCATTCCCGTCGGTGTCACCCACCGCTTGCAGGCGAATTTCCAGACGTTTTCCGGGGTCGATTTCCGCGGAAATCTGTTCGCCCGGGGTCATGCCATAGAAAAACGTATTTGTGGGCAGAGTGCGCACCGGGCCATAGCGGCGGTGCCGCCCCATGTAGTCAAGGAACACTTTTGGGTACATTAAATAGCCGTTCAGATCTTCATTATCGACGTTAAAACCATCCAGCTTCAATGACAACTCTGTGCGGGTTTCTTCTAGGTCAATTGGCTGCATATGGGCGCCTGGGCGAGTTGTGGCTGGGGTATCTCCCTTGAGTACCTTGGACTGAAATGCGGGCGGGAATCCACCCGGAGGCTGACCCAGGTTTCCGCGCATCATGTCGATCACTGAATCGGGGAAAGCCACCTCAATTTTGGGGTCTTCCACCTCGGCGCGTGTCAGATTTTGCGTCACCATCATCAGTGCCATATCGCCAACCACCTTTGAACTTGGTGTCACCTTCACAATGTCGCCAAACATCCGGTTCACATCGGCGTAGGTTTGCGCCACCTCGTGCCAGCGATCTTCCAGCCCCATTGAACGGGCCTGCGCCTTGAGATTGGTGAACTGTCCACCGGGCATTTCGTGCAAGTAAACCTCAGAAGCTGGGGCTGAGAGTCCACTCTCAAACGCTGAATATTGGGTGCGCACACCTTCCCAGTAATCGGAGATCTCGCGGACCGCTTTGATGTCTATACCGGTATCTCGGTCTGTATTGGATAGCGCCTCAACCATCGAACCTAGACAGGGCTGTGAAGTGCCACCCGAGAACGCATCCATTGCCACGTCAACCGCGTCAACACCTGCCTCGGATGCCGCCAGAATAGTAGCGCCTGCAATGCCGGATGTATCGTGGGTATGGAAATGGATCGGCAGGCCGACCTCTTGTTTCAGCGCCTTGACCAGCACCTTGGCAGCTGCGGGTTTCAGCAGGCCTGCCATGTCTTTCAACCCAATCAAGTGTGCCCCTGCTGCCTTCAGCTCTTTTCCCATGTTTGTGTAGTATTTCAGATCATATTTAGCACGATCTGGGTTCAAAATGTCGCCTGTGTAACAGATTGTGCCTTCGCAAATCTTGCCGCTTTCCACCACGGCATCCATCGCAACGCGCATATTTTCCACCCAGTTCAGGCTGTCGAACACGCGGAACACATCCACACCACTGGTTGCCGCCTGACGCACAAATTCCTGCACTACATTGTCGGGATAGTTGGTATACCCAACCCCGTTGCTGGCGCGCAACAACATTTGGGTCATCAGATTTGGCATAGCGCTGCGCAAATCACGCAGGCGCTGCCACGGGCATTCTTGCAAAAAGCGGTAGGCCACATCAAAAGTAGCGCCGCCCCAGCATTCCACACTGAACAATTGAGGCAGATTATGGGCATAAGCCTCGGCCACGTTGATCATATCGAGCGAACGCATCCGCGTCGCCAAAAGCGACTGATGCCCATCGCGCATGGTGGTGTCGGTCAGCAGCAGTTGTTTTTGTGCGCTCATCCAGTCCATCACAGCAGCCGGGCCTTTTTCCTCCAGTAGATTGCGGGTGCCCTTGGCTGGTCCTCTGGTCCAGTTCACAGGTGGCAGCGGCGGTTTGACACTGGCAGCAGGTTTGGCGCGGCCCTCGACATCCGGATGACCGTTCACGGTAATATCAGCCACATAGGTCAGAATTTTAGTTGCCCGATCACGGCGTTTCTTGAACCGGAACAGCTCTGGTGTGGAGTCGATAAACTTGGTGGTGTAGGTGTTATTCAGAAATGTCTCATGCTTTAGCAGATTTTCCACAAAGGCAATATTTGTGGACACACCGCGAATAGGAAACTCGCGCAAGGCCCGACCCATTCGTGAGATCGCCTGATCCGGCGTGGGGGCCCAAGCAGTGACTTTTTCCAGCAAGCTGTCGTAAAACCGCGTGATGACTGCGCCGGAATAGGCGGTGCCACCATCAAGGCGAATGCCCATGCCGGTGGCCGCGCGATAAGCGGTGATGCGGCCGTAATCGGGGATGAAATTATTCTGCGGATCCTCTGTTGTAACCCGACACTGAATTGCATGACCGTGCAATTGCACCCCCTCTTGCGAAGCAACCCCCGTAGCCTCTGCCAGTGTTTTTCCCTCGGCAATCAAAATCTGCGCGCGCACGATGTCAATTCCGGTCACTTCTTCTGTCACCGTATGCTCGACTTGAACGCGGGGATTGACCTCAATGAAGAAAAACTCTTCCGTGTCCATATCCATCAAAAATTCGACTGTTCCGGCATTTTCATAGCCAACGTGGGCACAAATCCTCTTGCCCAAATCGCATAATTTTTGCCGTTGTTCTGTGCTGAGGTAGGGCGCAGGTGCTCTTTCTACAACCTTTTGGTTGCGGCGCTGAACCGAGCAGTCGCGTTCCCACAGGTGGTAAATTTCGCCGCGGCTGTCGCCCAAAATTTGCACTTCTACGTGGCGCGCGCGTTGTACCAATCGCTCCAGAAATCCCGCGTCATTGCCAAAGGCTGCCTTGGCCTCGCGCCGCCCTTCCAGCACTTTTTCATCCAGCTCTTCAGGAGACATGATCGACCGCATTCCGCGCCCGCCACCGCCCCAACTGGCCTTGAGCATGAACGGATACCCCACTTCGGCGGCCATGCGGTGAACTTCGTCCATATCATTTGGCAAAACTGCCGTGGCCGGAACCACCGGAACGCCTGCATCAATCGCTACCTGCCGCGCACTGGCTTTGTCACCCAATTGGCGCATTGTTTTGGCTTTCGGGCCGATAAATACCAATCCGGCCTCGGTGCAGGCATCCACAAAATCTGGATTTTCCGACAGCAACCCATAGCCCGGATGCACCGCGTCCGCGCCCGACATCTTGGCGACCCGGATGATTTCCTCGATGCTGAGGTAAGCCTCGACCGGCCCCATGCCCTCGCCAATAAGATAGGCTTCATCCGCCTTGAAACGATGTAGGCCCAGTTTGTCCTCCTCCGCATAAATTGCGACTGTTGGTTTGGCCATTTCATTTGCTGCACGCATGATGCGGATGGCAATTTCACCGCGATTCGCTATCAGAATTTTCGAGAAGGTCTTCATGGGCTGGTTCCCCTGCTAAGGCTCATTTCCTGCGGCTTTCTAACCCCTGCAACATTTGGATACAATTCGCATTTGTGGGTAGCTGGCTGCGACAGATTCGGGGGCACTAGGGAAATACTTAGGAAAAAGACTGGAACATATTGCGAACATACCTTTATTTCGGTTCATCATCCCGTTAGGTTGTCCCCATGATTGACTGGAATGAATCTGACGCCTTTGAGGCCGCCGCTGTGCCCCTGTCGCAACAGGCGGCGCGCGCCCGTGCAACACCTTACCTTGAGGGGTTGAATCCGGCCCAGCGACAGGCGGTTGAGACCCTTGATGGCCCGGTTCTGATGCTCGCGGGGGCGGGGACCGGCAAGACCAAAGCGTTAACAACCCGCATTGCGCATCTGCTGATGACCGGACGCGCGCAGCCCAATGAAATTCTGGCAGTAACGTTTACCAACAAAGCTGCGCGCGAGATGAAAAAACGTGTTGGAGGGTTGTTGGGCGAGATGGTTGAGGGGATGCCGTGGTTGGGCACTTTTCACTCACTTTGTGTCAAAATTCTGCGACGTCATGCGGAACTGGTCGGATTGAAATCCAACTTTACCATTCTGGATACGGATGACCAGATCAGGCTACTGAAACAACTGATCCGCGCCGAGCATATTGACGAAAAACGCTGGCCGCCACGCTTGCTTGCCAGTTTGATTGACGGGTGGAAAAACCGCGCTTGGACACCGGAGAATGTGCCCGCGTCTGATGCTTCGGCGTTCAATCACAAAGGCACGGATTTATACGAGGCCTATCAACTGCGCTTGCGGGCGCTGAATGCGGCTGATTTTGGCGACCTTTTGTTGCATGTGGTTGTTATTTTGCAGAAATATCCTGAAATTTTGCAGAAATACCAACGCTGGTTTCGTTATATTTTGGTTGATGAGTATCAGGATACCAACGTCGCGCAGTACCTGTGGCTGCGCCTGTTGGCGGCATCGCATAAGAACATTTGTTGTGTTGGGGATGACGACCAGTCGATCTATGGCTGGCGCGGTGCCGAGGTCGGGAATATCTTGCGCTTTGAGCAGGATTTCCCCGGTGCAACGGTTGTAAAGCTGGAACAAAATTACCGCTCTACCCCCCATATCCTCGCCGCGGCGTCTGGCGTTATTCATGGAAATGAGGACCGTCTGGGTAAGACGCTCTGGACGGATCGTGAAGAAGGCGAGAAGGTGCGTTTGATCGGCCATTGGGACGGCGAGGAAGAGGCCCGCTGGATCGGTGAAGAGATCGAGAGCTTCCAGCGCGGTACCCGTGGCCATGACCGGGTCAGCCCCGAAAATATGGCTATTCTGGTGCGCGCCAGCCACCAGATGCGTGCGTTTGAAGACCGTTTTTTAACCATTGGCCTGCCGTATCGGGTCATTGGTGGCCCCCGGTTTTATGAGCGTATGGAAATTCGTGATGCCATGGCCTATTTTCGTGTCGCTGTATCAAATGACGACGGATTGGCGTTTGAACGCATCGTCAACACCCCCAAACGCGGTATTGGCGACAAGGCGCAACAAACGATTAACCTAAAAGCGCGCGAAAATGGGGTTTCCCTGTTGGAGGGTGCGCGGATTCTGGTTGAAGAAGGCGGGCTGCCAGCGCGCGCACGTGGCTCGTTGAAGGTATTGATCGAGGGATTTGACAGGTGGTCCGCCTTGATTCGCGCCGATCAGATCAGCCACATCGAGATTGCCCAGCAAATTCTGGAGGAATCCGGCTATACCTGTCTCTTATACACATCTGACGCTGCCGACGATC
>JAHRVG010000062.1 GCA_019090795.1 Paracoccaceae bacterium
GGTGGCGGAGAGACAGGGATTCGAACCCTGGGAGGCTCTCACCTCAACGGTTTTCAAGACCGCCGCATTCGACCACTCTGCCACCTCTCCGGTCACTGGATGCTGCCATTCGACAGACCAGTGGCGCTGTAGGTAAAACTGACGCGCCCAAACTGCAAGCGAAAATTTGAGCAAATCCCTGCTATCGGTGTGATTTGGCCAATTAACATGCTTTCAAATCATCACTCTATTGCGTAGGATACTGCAAACCTGCAACAAATGGCAGGAAACCATCTAAGGCGGAGCATACTGCGGCCCAGAATTCATCGGGAAATTACCCCGCTTGGTGCGCGCAAACAGGAGATCGGGACAGATGAAATTGGAATTACACTCGCAAATTGTCGCCAGATTGGGACTAATGGCGGTGCTTTTGGTCGGCGTCGCCTCTTGCGGCGAAGATGGCTTTAAGGGTTTAAAGCTGGGTAAAGACAAAACCGAAACTACAGAAAATGCGCCAAGTGATGGCACCATCAAATTGGTAGAACGCGACGTCGAAGCGCCCGAGGCGTTCGAGGTCAACTCCCGTGCGCTCTGGGACGGGCGGCCCTCTCTCGGTGGTGTCTGGGTAGCGCATCCAGATAGCAAGCAACCTGAACGGGTCATTATCCGCAATCCATCAAACGACAAATTTGTCATCGGGGCCCTGTTCCGGCGTGAACGCAACAACCCCGGCCCCGCCTTGCAGCTATCCTCCGATGCCGCGGCAGCGCTTGGCGTTCTGGCAGGCCAACCCACAACATTGCGGGTAACCGCCCTGCGCCGTGAAACCGTCAACGAGACCGCCCCCCCCGAAGGTGGCGAGGCGCAAGCCCCACAGGCGGTTGAAACGGGCGAGTTACCACCCGTAGCTGAAACCGGCACTGCAGACTTGAAAAAGAAAGTTCTGGCTTCGGTTCAGAAATCAAAAACAACGCCAAAAAAATCGTCGCTTGAAAAACCCTATGTCCAGATCGGTTTTTTCAGTGTCGAGGCTAACGCGACCGCCAATGTAGCCAAAATGAACAAAAGCGGCATTCCGGCCAAGATTGTCAAATCCACAGCCAAAGGTAAAACCTTCTGGCGGGTTCTGGCTGGGCCTGCTGCATCGGCATCCGAGCAGCGCCAATTGTTGGGAATGGTGAAAAAACAGGGCTTTGCCGACGCCTATTTCGTGACCAAATAAACGGGAAAGACAGTAAAAACGATGGCACTGAACAGGTTTAGGCATCTCGAAAGTTCTATATCAGCAAGAACCGCGTTGGGGGGGGCTTTCACCGCCGCCATGCTGTTGCTTTACACGCCTCTCTGGGCGCTGGATACGATTGCGCGCAGCGCTTTGGTGCTGGACCAGACCAGTGGCACCGTTCTGCTGGCCAAGAATGAACAGATGGCAATTCCTCCGGCATCAATGTCGAAACTGATGACCCTGAACATGCTGTTCGAAGCCTTGCAAGACGGCCGTGTATCGCTGGAAACCGAATTTTCTGTTTCTGCCAAAGCCTCAAAAAAGGGCGGTTCCAAAATGTTCCTGCGCGAGGGTGAACGGGTCAGTGTTGAGAACCTGATCAAGGGCATCATCGTGCATTCGGGCAATGACGCCTGCATCGTTGTAGCGGAAAATCTGGCCGGTTCCGAAGCTGATTTCGCCCGTATCATGACCGCGCGCGCCGAGAAACTGGGCATGGCAAACTCCACTTTTGCAAATGCCACAGGCTGGCCCGATCCCTATCAGCGCATGTCGGCCGCTGATCTGGTGATGCTGGCCAATCGGCTGATGACACAATTCCCCGAATACTATGGCTTTTTTCAAGAAAAGACCTTCACTTGGGCCAAAATCACCCAAAACAACCGCAATCCTTTACTGAATCTGATCGGTGGTGCGGACGGATTGAAAACCGGCCACACTGAAGAGGCTGGTTATGGGCTGGTAGGTTCTGCCCGGCAAGGTGATCGGCGGGTTATCCTGATGATCAGTGGGCTTGCCAGCACGAGCGCGCGCGCGCGCGAGGGCGAACGCCTGATGAACTGGGCTTTCCGCCAATTCTCTCAGACCACCCTGATCAAAGCACAAAAAAAAATCACCGAGGTGCCGGTTTGGCTCGGCCAGAACGATAGCGTTGGTCTGGTTGCCAAGACCGATATAGAGGCGCTGGTGCCCTATTCCGAAAAGGACGATGTCAAGCTAAGCATCACCTATACCGGCCCGCTGAATGCACCCGTACAAAAGGGAGCTCAGGTTGCTGAGTTGAAGGTGGAAATCAAAGGTCTGGCCACTGCCTCCTATCCACTATTCACCGATGCAGATGTCGCAAAATCCGGAATTATCAAACGCTTACGAACCTCTCTTGATGTAGTTTACGACCTAATAAACGAGCCTACCAAATGACAAAAAACGGAAAATTCATCACTTTCGAGGGCATTGACGGCTCTGGAAAGTCCACACAAGCGCGCCTAATTCAGAAGTTCCTGCGCGACAATGGCTATCCCTCAATCCTGACCCGGGAACCTGGCGGTTCAACCGGAGCCGAAGACATCCGGCGCCTATTGGTTGAGGGCGAACCGGGACGCTGGTCGCCGGAAACCGAAATTTTGCTGTTCACCGCCGCGCGCCGCGACCATCTGGAACGGACCATTCTGCCAGCACTTGAGGCTGGTAAAACCGTGATTTGTGATCGTTTTGCTGATTCCACCCGCGTTTATCAAGGGGCCGCACGCGCAGATTTGCGCGATTCTGTTGATCAATTGCACAAGCTGATGATCGGGCGCGAACCAGATTTGACCTTCATCTTTGACATGGACCCGGAGAAATCCTTGACCCGTGGCCTTGCTCGCAAATCTGGCGAAGACCGGTTTGAGGAGTTCGGCCTGTCGTTCCAGCAAAAGCTGCGCGCCGGATTTCTGGCATTGGCACAGGAATTCCCCGAGCGCTGCCTCCTCGTTGACGGTCAGGACACCCCTGCCGGTGTTCACGCCCAAATTCGTCCCCCGCTCATGGCCTTGCTGGAATGAGCCAAGACGAAATTCCAGAACCTGACTGCGCGGAGGGTGCACCGCATCCCCGTGAAACCCAGAAAATCTTGGGCCAGTCGGGTGCTGAAAACACCTTCCTGCAAGCCTTCAATTCATCTCGTCTGCACCACGCTTGGCTGATTACCGGCCCGCGTGGCGTCGGCAAGGCGACTTTGGCGTGGCGTATTGCCCGTTTTATGCTGGTGCAATCAGAGGATGGAGGCGGTTTTTTCAGTGAGCCCCCTGCAGCAGCTGAGACCCTCGATGCCGACCCAAACCATCCAGCCGTGCGCCGCAGTCATTCATTGGGCGAACCGCGCCTGACTCTGTGCCGCCGCCCTTGGGATCCCAAGGCAAAACGCCTAAAGACGGCAATCACTGTCGAGGAAATTCGCAAGCTGAAAGGATTTTTCACCCTTTCCGCCACTGACGGTGGTTGGCGTGTGGCGATTATTGACACGGCTGATGAAATGAATACCTCGGCTGCCAACGCCCTGTTGAAAATACTGGAGGAACCCCCCGAGAAAACCCTGATCCTGTTGATTAGCCACCAGCCTGCGCAACTGCTGCCCACCATCCGCTCGCGGTGTCGCGATCTGCGTTGTGCTGCCCTAAACACCGAAGATCAGGCCGCCGCGTTGCAACAGGCTGGCTTTGATGCCGGAACAAACGCGAGCGCCCTTTCGGTGCTCTCAGACGGTTCTGTAGGCGAGGCCATCCGCCTGATCAACGCCGATGGCGTCACCCTTTATGAACGTCTTGTGGCGCTGGCGGCCACCGCGCCCGGTCTGGACCGCACCGCTGCATTGTCGCTCGCTAACAAATGCGCAGGCCGTGACGCTGCACCGTTTTACGACATCACCATCCACCTGATTTCCCTGCTACTGGCCCGCCTCGCACGGTACGGCGCGCTGCAACCCTCGGTCTGGGTCGAGGCCGCCCATGGCGAGGCCCTAATGCTGGACAAGCTGGCCCCAAATGCCCAAGCGGCGCGCAAATGGGCAAATCTTGCGCAAAAATTAACCGCCCGAGTCAGCCATGCCCGTGCGGTTAATCTTGACCCCTCCAGCGTGATCCTTGATATGTTACTGCAACTGGATGAAACCGCACGTAAATAGGGCCTCAATGACCGCGACAATTACCGATAGCCACTGCCACCTCGATTTCCCAGATTTCGAGGGCGAAATCCCCGATTTGATCAACCGCGCAAGCGCCGCAGGTGTGGCGCGCATGGTGACGATCTGCACCCGTTTAAAAAACGAACCGGCCGTGCGCGCGATTGCCCAGGCCCATGCGCCGATCTTTTATGCGGTGGGGAACCACCCGATGAACGTCGCGGAAAACCCGATGGCGAGCGTGGAACAGCTGGTCACGATCGCCAAGCATCCCAAAATGGTTGGCATCGGTGAAACCGGCCTTGATTACCACTACACCGCAGAGACCAAAGCCATGCAACAGGAAAGCCTGCGCATCCACATCGAGGCCGCGCGCCAGACCGCCCTGCCCCTGATCATCCACGCCCGCGCTGCAGACGACGATATGATCCGGATACTGACAGATGAACACAAAGCGGGCGCGTATACCTGCGTGTTGCACTGTTTTTCCAGCACCGCTGAACTGGGCCGTGCCGCGCTTGATCTTGGGTTTTATTTGTCGATGTCCGGCATCGCAACCTTCAAGAAAAGCCAGGAATTGCGTGATATATTCGCCAGCGCGCCAGTGGATCGCATATTAGTAGAGACAGATTCCCCCTATCTTGCCCCCATGCCCCATCGCGGCAAAAGAAATGAACCGGCCTATACCGCCCACACAGCCCGGACCGGTGCAGAAGTATTCGAAATGGATTACGCCGAATTCGCCGCCCAAACCGAGGTCAATTTCAACACGCTGTTCAGCAAAGCAGCCGTATGGCGCGCATCATGAGTAGCCGGGTTTTTACCATTTTGGGCTGTGGCTCCTCTGGGGGGGTGCCGCGTATTGGCGGCCATTGGGGGGCTTGTGATCCAAAGGAGCCAAAGAATGCGCGGCGTCGCTGCTCTATGCTGGTGGAACAGCACGGACCAGACGGAACAACCACTGTTCTTATCGATACCTCGCCCGATTTTCGCGCCCAAATGCTGGATGCTGGCGTCGGCCATCTGGACGGGGTAATTTACACCCACGACCACGCGGATCATACCCACGGGCTGGACGATCTGCGGATGATCGTTTTCAACATGCGCAAGCGCATTCCGGTCTGGGCTGACGGGGCAACCCAAGCTACCCTTCTCAACCGCTTCGGTTATGCCTTCAAACAAATTCCCGGCACGTTTTATAAACCTATCTTGGAAATGAATGATCTGGATGGCCCTGTTACCATCACTGGCGCGGGGGGCGACATCACGTTCGAGCCGTTTTTAGTAAAACACGGCGGCATTATGGCCAATGGTTTTCGCATTGGTACGCTCGCCTATCTGCCCGATGTCTCGGATATGACAGATGCCGCTTGGGCCAAGGTGCAAGACCTCGAGTACTGGATCGTAGACGCCCTGCGCTATGATCCCCACCCCACCCATTCACATCTCGAAAAGACCCTTGGCTGGATTGAAAAGGCGGCCCCAAAGCGGGCGGTTCTAACCAATCTGCATATTGATCTGGATTACCGGACCCTCAGCGCTGAGACCCCGGACCACATCACAACCGCCTATGACGGCCTGAAAATCACCCTCTGATGCTGGCGCTGTTTAACATCGTGCTGCCGGTTTTCATCGTTATCGGTGCCGGTTACAGTGCCGTGCGCGGCGGGTTATTATCCCGGGAATATGCCAACGGCTTGATGAAATTCGCCACAAATTTCGCGGTGCCCTGCCTGTTGTTCAGTGCCATTTCAAGGCTGGATCTGGGGGCCAGTTTTGATCCGCGGTTTCTGGCCTCTTTCTATGTCGGTGCTACAGTCAGCTTTATCCTGACCGCCCTGACGGCGCGCCATCTGCTCAAACACAGCAGTGACGAGGCTGTTGTCATTGGTTTTGCGGCCCTCTTTGGCAATACCCTGCTGCTTGGCCTCGCCATTGTGGAACGTGCTTATGGCGCGGCGACCATGCAGCTGGCTTTCGTCATCATTTCTATACATGCCCCATTTTGTTATCTGGTCGGGATCATTACGATGGAATTCGTGCGCGCATCCGGCAAGCCGATCGCGGGAACTCTTTTGACCACCCTCAAAACCGTTTTATCCAACGCTTTGATGATCGCAATCATGCTGGGATTCTTTGTCAACCTGACAGGCCTGCCCTTGCCTGGACCATTTTGGGCGGCGATCGAAATGGTATCACGGGCGGCCCTGCCTGTTGCCCTATTTGGCCTGGGGGGGGCTTTGGCGCAATACGGGTTGCGCGGCAAACTGCGTGATGTGACTGTAATTAGTGTCAGCAAATTGCTGATCCATCCGGGTATCACCTGGCTGCTGGCCACGCAGGTGTTCGATTTGCCTACCGATTTTACCCGCGCTGCCGTCATGATTGCGGCCATGGCCCCTGGCGCAAATGTCTATATCTTTGCCAGCATGTATAACCGTGCCCAAAAAACCATCGCCACAAGCGTAATCATCACGACCGCCATATCCATCCTGTCCGCAAGTGCCTGGCTGGCATTTCTGGGCACCTGACGCCAAAGCAAGGTTAGCAGCAAGCTAGCCTGCCTGCGCCTCGCCACGGCTCTTGCCCACTACATCCTGAGCCAAAACCGCCGCCATAAATGGCGTCAGGTCACCGTCCAGCACGCCTTGACTGTCAGAGGTTTCATGATTGGTGCGCAGGTCTTTGACCATCTGGTAGGGCTGCAACACATAGGAACGGATCTGGTTTCCCCACCCCGCATCCCCTTTGTTTTCATGGGCTTCCTGAATACCCTCGGTACGCTTGCGCATTTCCATTTCAAACAGCCGTGATTTCAGTGCTGCCATACAGTTGGCGCGGTTCTGGTGCTGCGATTTCTGCGATGACGTCACCACAATATTGGTGGGCAAGTGGGTAATACGCACCGCCGAATCCGTGGTGTTTACGTGCTGCCCCCCCGCACCGGAACTGCGGTAGGTATCAACGCGGATATCCGACGGATTGATCTCGATCTCGATATTGTCGTCAATCACCGGATAAACCCAAACGGAACTAAAAGACGTATGGCGCCGCGCATTGGAATCGAACGGGGAAATCCGCACCAGCCGGTGCACACCGCTCTCGGATTTCAGCCAGCCATAAGCGTTATGGCCCTTGATCTGGTAGGTTACCGATTTAATCCCAGCTTCCTCACCCGGGCTTTCAGACATCATCTCGACCTTGTAACCCTGTTTCTCGGCCCAACGCACATACATACGCGCCAGCATTGAGGCCCAATCACAACTTTCGGTGCCGCCCGCACCTGAATTGATCTCGAGAAAGGTATCATTTCCATCAGCTTCACCATTGAGCAGCGCTTCCAGCTCTTTCTTGGTGGCCAGAGTATGCAGCTTGCGGATCGCCTCTTCCGCATCCTCGACGACTTCCTTGTCGTCTTCCATCTCGCCCAACTCGATCATGTCGATATTGTCGGTCAAATCCTGCTTCAGCGTTTTGTAGGTCTCCATCGCATCCACCAGCATCTGACGCTCACGCATCAGCGCCTGTGCTTTGGTGGGATTATTCCACAGGTCCGGATCTTCGGACAAGGCATTGAATTCCTCCAGCCGGAATTCAGCCGTTTCCCAATCCATCCGCTGGCGCAATAAGGCTAAGGATTTCTCGATTTCCGTTGCCAGGTTTTCGATTTCTGCGCGCATTGGGGCCTACCTACATCAGTGATTTCGCTCTTTTACTAAGCCCAAGCTGATAGGTAAACCTAATACAACCCGCCCGAGGAAAGTGACCCGAAGCTGGCTTTCTTCGGTATCTTCTTAACCTGCCCCGAGGATGTGGTCACAACCTGATCACCGCTGTCACCTTCACCCCTTCCAAACAAGTTCAAATCCTGACCCATGGCGAAACCGCCATCAATGATAGAGCTGATACCGTAACCGGGTTCTTCGCCTTCCCTAAACAACTCGGCCACAACATGCGCGCCGGTCGCGTTGGCGGGCAGTTGGGAACCCGAAAAGCGATCAAACTTGATAAAATGAGTGTTTGGCGGCACTGGAAAATCCGAAGACCCATCCCGCTCTACCACATTTTTCATGAACCTGTTAAATACAGGCCCACACATGCCGCCCCCCGATGCACCACGCCCCAGACTACGCGGACGATCATAACCTATGTAACACCCTGCTACCATCGTGGGGGTAAAGCCGATGAACCACACATCCTTGGCATCATTGGTGGTACCGGTTTTGCCAGCCACCGGAACGCCCACATTCACCGTACCGCTGGCCGTGCCACGCTCGACCACGCCGCGCATCATCGAGGTCAGTTGGTAAGCCGTCACCGGGTCCATGATCCGCTCGCGGTTTGAGACAATCTGCGGCGAGCGCCCCTCCTCCAGTGCTGCAAAACGACATCCTTCGCACACGCGTTTGTCGTGGCGGTAAACGGTTTTACCACGGCGGTCCTGCACCCTGTCCACCAGCGTCGGCTCTACCCGTTCACCGCCATTGGCAAACATCGCATAGGCCGAAATCATCCGGAACAATGTGGTTTCCTGCGACCCGAGCGCATTGGCCAGATACTCGCCCATATCATCGTAAACGCCAAAGCGTTCGGCATAATCCGCCACCACATTCATTCCCACATCCTGCGCCAGACGAATGGTCATCAGGTTACGCGAGCGTTCAATCCCCATGCGCAGCGGGGCCGGGCCATAATATTTATGCGACGCATTCTTGGGCCGCCACAGGCCTTGCGGCGTCTGCACCTCGATCGGGGCGTCAATGATGATGGTTGACGGCGAATAGCCACTATCCAGCGCGGAAGCATAAACAAACGGCTTGAACGAAGAGCCGGGCTGGCGCGCCGCTTGCGTAGCGCGATTGAACACCGAATACTGATAAGAAAACCCACCCTGCATAGCCAAAACCCGGCCCGTGCGGGTGTCCATGGCCATGAAGCCGCCCTGGACCTTGGGAATCTGGCGCAGCGACCAGTTCACAAACTTTTCTTTTTTGGTAACCGCCTGCAGCTGGATCACATCCCCGACCGCAAATATGTCACTTGGTTTACGCACTCGCTTGCCGCGCCGCCCGTTTTCTAGAACCGCGTGCCAGCGTTTCATATCGCTCATCGGGATAAAATGGCCGTCTTCGTCTTCCGCGACCCCCTCAATGCCGACACGCACGGATTTATCCGAAATTTTTAACACCACAGCTGGATGCCAACCCTTGATGTCACGCGGGATTTTCACGTCATTCAACGCAGCCCGCCACTGGGCCTCACTGCCCAGTTTGGCCGGGTTAATCTTGCCACTCGGCCCATGATAGATCGCCAATTGACGGTCATATTTTTCCAGCGCCTGCCGCAGCGAACCAGCGGCTATTTCCTGCAAGTAAGGATCCATTGTCGCGCGAATAGTCAGTCCACCGCCAAAAAATTCTTCCTCGCCAAAGTCACCCGACAACTGGCGGCGGATTTCGTCGCTAAAATAATCCCGTGGCGGGCGGGCATTGCGTAAAGACACGTAATCGCCGCCTTGCACGGTTTTCAGCGTGCTTGCCTGCGCCTCTTCGGCCTCTTCAGCAGAAATATACCCATTCTCCGCCATCTCCTTGAGCACAAAATTGCGTCGCGCCACTGCACGCTCGACCTGCCGCACCGGATGGTATTTGCTGGGGGCCTTGGGCAAAGATGCCAGATAGGCCGCCTCGCCCGGCGTCACCTGTTCCAGATTTTTGCCAAAATAGGTCTCGGCAGCGGCGGTAACACCATAGGAATTCTGCCCGAGAAAAATCTCGTTCAGGTATAATTCCAGAATTTGTTCCTTGTTTAGCGTATCCTCCAGCCGCGAGGCCAAAATCAGCTCTTTGATCTTGCGTTCGGCAGAGCGATCCCCCGACAGCAGGAAATTCTTCATCACCTGTTGGGTAATGGTAGAGGCCCCGCGCAGGCGCTTGCCGCGCGCCGCGTCAATGGCAGCCTTGATGATCCCCGCCAGATCATAGCCTTTGTGGAAATAGAAATTCTTGTCTTCAGCGCTGATAAACGCCTGTTTGATCACTGGTGGAATCTCGTCAATCGGGGTAAAACGCCGCCGCTCGCGGGCGAATTCATCCATCACCTTGCCCTCGATCGAATACACGCGACTGATGGTGGCAGGCTCATAGCTGGCCAGCGCCGCGTGGTCTGGCAGATCGCGGCCATACATCCAGAACACGCCGCCAAACACCACCAGCACCATCACCGCGCCGATGGTTAGCCCGCTGAAGATAAAACCAAAGAAAGACAGAATGAAACGCAGCACCAACTAAACCCCTGTTTGAGTAGGCCATTCTATACCCCCTTGCCTAAGCAAGGTCAAAAGAGAGTTTAGCGGCATCGGCTCATAATAGCCGACATATTCACGTTTTGGTAACTTTCAAGAGATGCGTCAACGACGCCCCTCCCTGTTTCTTTGTTCCCAAATATCCCTGCTTGGAGCGCGTTAATCTTTTTCCTATTGCCGCAGCAACCGCGCCTGTGCTGCATCCTCAAACGCCCAGGTATCCAACGCCAGAACCACCCCACGTATCACCTTTTCACGCCATTCGAATGTTAAAAGATTATTCAGATCCGAGCGGTTAGACATAAACCCCAACTCGATCAGAACCGAGGGAATATCCGGCGCTTTCAATACCGTGAAACCGGCAGACAAATGTGGACGCTTGCGGATACGACCCACCGACTGACCGATCCCCGACACCATCATTTCCGCCAATAAATCCGAACGCACAGCTGTTTCCAGCCGGGCCATATCCATCAACACAGAGGCGATCAAATCATCCTGCTGGGACAGATCAACACCAGCCAGCAAATCACTGCGATCATGTTGGCGCGCCAATTGCCCTGCCGCCGCATCCGAGGCTTTATCAGAGAGGGTGTAAACCGTGGTTCCCGTCGCCCTGCCCTCGGACAAGGCGTCCGCGTGCACCGACAAAAACACATCCGCCCCCATTTGGCGCGCGATGGTAATCCGGTCGGGCAGCGACACAAAGCTGTCGCTGGTGCGGGTCAGTTCCGCCTTGTAGCGGCCGCTCAGGATTAACGCCTCCTTCAGCTCGCGCGAAAACTGCAACACCAGCGTTTTCTCCAGATAGCCCTCGCGCTCGGCCCCCGAATCAATACCGCCATGGCCGGGATCAATCGCCACAACCAATGGGCGATCTCCGATTTGACGTGTCTTGGGCTTTATGCCCTTGTCACCTTTAGGCAAGGCCCACTCCTCAGACGAGAACCTGCCGGATGCAGCCTCATACTCTGCTTGGGTAACTGGGGCTAGTTTTACCGCCAGTAGGGCGCTGCCTTTTGTGTGGTCCACCTTCAACTCTGCTTGTGCCACATTCAGGGGCTCATCAAGATCAAGCACCAGACGCGACCAGCCGGGGCGGAAAATACCAAAACGCAGATCGGCAACTTTCTGGCTTTGCAATACCGTATTTTCGTCAAAACCCTGCCAATCGACCTCTCTGAAATCTACCACCAGCCGCGCAGGCTTAGCCAATGTGAATAATCGGTAAGGCACCGGCTGAGATAGAGAAAGCCGGATTTCCACCCCATTGTCGTCAGTATCAGCAATGCTGGAACTGGCCACATCAACCCGCGCAAGTGCCTGTAATTGCTGGGCCTCTGCGCCAGAAGTCGCGAGGAAAGCTGCGCAAATCATCAAAAATAGTTTGAAACCCATACCTGTTCTGCCTCTTTCCCAGAGATCATTTAATCTTGTCTTCACCATACATTAAGTAAAAACTGATTGATATTCCCCAAAGCGCCACTTACAACGTTTTTATGGCAACGGGATTATTCCACAACGCCAGACAAGTTTCGTCAGCACATTCGCACGACAGGATTATGGTCCTAAGTTCGGGTTAGAGTATGCTGGCAGGCCAACCGGCCAAACAGAATTGCCCTGTGGCGACACTATACGCAACGGGCCAGAACTTGGCGCTTTGACACCAAAGCGCTGGAGATAACCGCGATGACGCGCGTGAATAGTTGCAAGACTTTTAAACGGGCAGCCCCTCTGGCTGCACCCGTTTTGCGTGCAACGCTCATCGCCCTTAACACACACGCAAACTCCTTGACGCAGCGCCTTGGCGCACGGCGAGCGGACGTGCGTGCAAAAGAGTATCAATGCCAAAGAAAATGCTTATCGATGCCACCCACGCGGAAGAAACCCGCGTTGTTGTGGTTGACGGAAACAAGGTCGAGGAATTCGATTTTGAATCAGAAAACAAACGCCAGCTTGCTGGCAACATATATTTAGCCAAGGTTACGCGGGTCGAACCTTCGTTACAGGCGGCTTTCGTGGATTACGGCGGCAACCGGCACGGGTTTCTGGCCTTTTCCGAAATCCACCCCGATTATTACCAAATTCCGGTGGCAGATCGCGAAAAACTGCTGAAGGAAGAGGCCGAATACGCCCAATCCATGGCAGAGGAAGACGCGCGCCGTGACGAGGCCGCTGCTGCCAAAAAGAAACGCGGCCGCACGCGTAAATCCACCAAAACCGAGGCCGCCAGCGATGGTGCGCCAAGCAGCGACGACAAGGTTGTCACCAGCGAAGTCATTGACGTGGATGTCATCGACATCGACAATGAGAACGACACGGGATTGGTAGACGTACCCGAAGCCAGCCTCGCGGATGCGCCCGTTGCCGCTGAACCGGACGCACAGCCAGAAGTTGCCGAAGTGTCCGCTGTTGAGGCCGAGACTATTGCACCCGAAGCTGAAGAAGAAGCCCCAGCCGAGGAAGTTTCCGACACCCCAACCGAGGCCGGCGAAGAAATAGTCGAGGTTCCAGCTGACGAACAACCAGACGAAGACCAGTCCGACGAACCAATCGCCGAGGCCCGCGCCGAAATGCGCCCCCGCAAACCGCGCCCCCGTCGTTACAAAATCCAGGAGGTCGTCAAGGTCCGCCAAATTCTGCTGGTACAGGTGGTCAAAGAGGAGCGCGGCAACAAAGGCGCGGCCCTCACTACTTATCTGTCTCTGGCCGGTCGTTACTGCGTCCTGATGCCCAACACCGCACGCGGTGGCGGCATTTCGCGCAAAATCACCAACGCGACCGATCGCAAAAAACTCAAAGACATAGCATCCGAAATCCATGTGCCAGAGGGTGCGGGGCTAATTATTCGGACAGCGGGCGCAAAACGCACCAAAACTGACATCAAGCGCGACTATGAATACCTGCTGCGCCAATGGGAGCAAATCCGCGAACTGACCCTGAAATCCATCGCACCGGCGGGGATTTACGAGGAAGGTGACCTGATCAAACGCTCTATTCGCGATCTTTATAATCGCGAGATAGACGAGATTTTGGTTGAAGGTGAAGCAGGCTATGAAATCGCTCGCGAATACATGCAAATGTTGTTGCCCACCCGCGTGGATCGGGTAAAGCATTACCGCGAAGCAACCCCGCTGTTCGCCCGCTTTCAGGTGGAAAACTACCTTGATGGCATGTTCAATCCAGTGGTTCAGTTAAAATCCGGCGGCTATATCGTAATCGGCATCACTGAAGCGCTGGTCGCTATTGATGTGAACTCTGGTAAATCCACCAAAGAAGGTTCGATCGAGGACACGGCCGTGCGCACCAATTTGGAAGCCGCCGAGGAGGTTGCCCGCCAGTTAAAATTGCGTGATTTGGCCGGGTTGATTGTGATCGACTTTATCGACATGGATGAACGCCGCAACAATTCAGCCGTTGAAAAACGCATGAAGGATCGCCTGAAAAACGACCGCGCACGCCTTCAGGTCGGCCGGATTTCCAGCTTTGGCCTGATGGAGATGTCACGCCAACGCCTGCGCCCCGGCATGCTCGAGGCCACAACCCAGCCCTGCCCGTCGTGCCATGGCACCGGCCTCGTGCGCTCTGATGACAGCCTTTCCCTTGCCATCCTGCGCGAGTTGGAAGAAGAAGCAGGCCGCAGCCGTTCGCGCGAAGTGCTGATCACTGCCCCTGTGTCGATTGCCAACTACCTGCTGAACGAGAAACGCGAACACATCGCGCTGATCGAGAGCCGTTTTGGCATGGCGATCCGCGTCATCGGCGATCCGCATTTGATCACACCGGAATACAAACTGGAGCGGTTCAAGACCACAACACGCCGCGTCACCAAAGCCCCACAAGCCTCCCCAGTGACCATCGACAGCGTTGAACAAATTGCCGTCGAGAGCGTTGAACAAATTGCCGTCGAGAGCAAAAGCGAGGCACCTGAGAACAGGCCGGAAAACACTGATGAACAGCAGCCCAAAAAACGCCGTCGTCGTCGTCGTCGTCGGGGTGGTGCCAATCGGGATCGTATTGAGAACAACGATGCGGCAACACAAGACGAAACACCTAAGGTAGAAGGTGAAACCAGCGAAGTGTCCGCCGCAGTGGATGCCAGCACAGACGGGCCCGTCGTGACCGCTGAGGCAGCGGCCGAGATCAAGGCACCGCAGGAGGCTGCCAAAGAGGAAAACAAGGAACCGGCGAAGAAACCACGCAAATCGCGCACTACTACCCGTTCACGCAGTAAAAAGGTGGAAACGGAGCCTGTGGTAGAAGAAGTGGTGCCTGCTGTTGAGGAAGTAGTCGAGGTTGACAAGTCGGCAGAGGCAGAACCCCCTGTAGCCGAGAAGAAGCCCGCGAAAAAACCGGCCACCCGCAAGCCGCGTGCAAAAAAGGCGCCCGTAGCCGCCAAAACCGAAGACGGTGACACCGAGGCCAAAACGGTGAAAAAACCGGCAGCCAGAAAGAAGGCACCGGCCAAGAAAGCCACTACGCGCAAATCCACCAAGAAGGCCGAGCCTGAGGCTGTTGCAGAAGTTGTGGAAACACCCGCCCCTGTGGAAGTGACTTTGGCCCCCGAGCCTGAGCCAACGCCAGAACCTGCACCTGCCGCAGTGCAGCCAGAACCCGAGGCACCGGCAGAACCCGCCAAGCCAAAGCGCTCTGGTTGGTGGTCCCGCGCCTTGGGCAAGTAACCCTGTCAACAGAACACACAAAGCCCCCGGTCAAGCACCGGGGGCTTTTTTCATTTCTGCGCCATATAATCAGCCAAACGGCGCAGCCCTTCAACAATATCTGGCGTAGAACGGGCATAGGAAAACCGGATACTCTGATGCCCGCGCAGGGGATCAAAATCTAACCCCGGCGTCACCGAGACCCCGACGCGTTCCAGAATGTCACGGCAAAATGCGCTGCTGTCATCCGTCAGTTCCGACACATCCGCATAGATGTAAAACGCCCCGTCCGGCGGCGCGATACGATCAAATCCGATCTTTGGCAGCAGCTCCAGCATCAGACGGCGGTTTTCCGCGTAGACCGACAGATTGGCGGTTAGCTCGGGTGATGCATCCATCGCCGCCAATGCCACAACCTGGCTAACGTGCGGAGCGCAGATGAACATATTCTGCGCTAATCGTTCCACCTGACGCACATGGCTTTCCGGCACCACCATCCAGCCGATGCGCCAACCGGTCATTGAGAAATACTTGGAGAAAGAGTTGATCACATAAACTTCATTACTAATTTCCAGCGCGGAAATCGCACGACCCTCATATTCCACACCGTGATAAATCTCATCTGAAATAAACGAAATCCCGCGCGCATGGCACCCCTCAATCAGCGTTTTCAGTGCGCCGTGATCCAGCATTGTTCCAGTCGGATTGGCCGGAGATGCTACCAGCAATCCTGATATATTTTCAAGTTTATCAATCTCTTGCAAGCAAGGTTGAAAGCGGTTTTCCGCAACGGTCTGGATGCTAACCGGCTCTAGGCTAAGGGCCTTGAGGATGTTGCGATAACTCGGATAACCCGGCTCGCCAACGGCCACCCGTTCGCCTGCGTCAAACAGGCTGGTAAAAGCCAGGCTAAACCCTGCCGAAGAACCCGCAGTCACCACAATCCGGCTTGGCGAGACGCTGACCCCGTACCAATCCATGTAAAGTTGCGCAATGCGTTGCCGCAGATCAGGGCGCCCCAACGCCACCGTATAACCCAACGGATCGGCCGCCATTTCGGCCACCAGATGCGTGCGCGCCGCTTGGGGTGCGGGCGTGCCGGGCTGACCTACTTCCATGTGGATGATCGAACGCCCTGCTGCCTCCTGCTGGGATGCAGCTTGCATTACATCCATCACAATGAAGGGGTCGACGTCACTTCGTCTTGATATTCGCATCTTTCCATTCCACAAATAGCATCGCCATGGCTTGTTGTTTCAGGCCATGAACAACCCGTCAATCGACAAAGGGGATGCTTTGTTTTTTCAAAACACAATCAGACGACGCGCCATTGGACTGCTTAGTGCAGGGATTTTGGCACTGTCAGCCCCCGTTGCCAACGCGCAATCACTGATCCGAGATGCGGAAATCGAACGCACGCTGAAATACGTCATGCAACCGCTGCTCAAGGCGGCGGGTTCATCCAGTACACGGATCAAAATGTACATCGTAAACGATCGCTCGATGAATGCTTTTGTCGCTGGCGGGCGCAATATGTTCCTGAATGCGGGGTTAATCCGGCGGATGAAAACCGTCGAAATGCTGCAATCGGTCATGGCGCATGAACTTGGTCACATCACCGGAGGCCACCAATCCCAACGCGCAGCGCAAATGGGGGCGGCAAACACCGCCATGGCACTGGGTCTGGCACTGGGCCTGTCTCTTATACACATCTGAC
>JAHRVG010000063.1 GCA_019090795.1 Paracoccaceae bacterium
CCACCGAGATCTACACTTCTAGCTTCGTCGGCAGCGTCAGATGTGTATAAGAGACAGCTGATAGAACCGCGCGTTTGTTGTAGGGGAACCGACCCGCAAGGCGAGCCGATCCATCCGATTCACGACGGATTTCCAACCCGCCATTTGCAAAGCCGTTCAGCATCTTATTGCAGACCAGTCAGGATTTCAGTTTGCACAGAGCGCGAAACCGTCACATCCATTGTGCTTAGAGCAGTGAGCCGCAAGCCGCCGGATTGAGCATCGGCATAAGGATCACGGATCAAATCAACGGCTCCCCACGTGCCCACATAGACAGGGGGAACGCCGCCCACTGAGGTCGTAAGGACAGCAGTGGATTCCAGAGGTGAACCCGTTGGAGCCGCAAGTGCATTGCTGGACATAACCACTTTGCCAACTTTGGCTACCAGCCGATCCCATTCAGAAACCGCCGTGCCGCTGATAAGGTTATCATCCATCCCATCAAAGATTTCCGGACGCACCAGCAAGTTAACAGCCCCCGGCCCACTTGCTGCATTGGCGGTCATAAACCGGACAACAGCCGCGCGGAACGCCGCATAATCAGCCGCCGCCGTAATAGCGGTTTGGGTGATACCCCAAGCCGCTGCGCCAACGATTACGCCCGTGGGTTCGCCAGCCGCGCCAGAACCAAGGAAAACCGCCTTGTCGAGCGCCTCGCTGATTGCCCCGTTCATATCGCGGCGAACGGCTTGTTCCAAGCCAGCGCCGGATTGTTTCAGGGATTTGCGAGTGATCCGCATTTGAACGCCAAGATTATAGTCAGGCGCAAGAGGGCGGTCCAAAGTCGTGTAAGCCGTTGGCCCCGGAACGTTTCCAGTTTCCGATGTTGTCCAACCAGCCGAAACTGCGCTTGTCGTTACCGGATATTCCATTTCACCAACACCCACGTTGATCATCGAAGCGCCCATTTGAGAGGCCACAGAACCCGCGAACAGGCGGTCAATGATTGGGGCGGTTCGCATGGGGTCAGGTGTACCGGATGCAACAGTTTCCCCCGCACGCATTTCCAAGGCTTCCCAAGGAACTGGCATCCCGCGATAGCCGCCTTGACTGCGCAGCTCGGAAACAATTTCGCTTGTTTGACCTTCCAGTTTTGCGCCTTCATCCAAGGCCAGCGCGACTTGGCGCATTTCAAAGCCGCCCATCATTTCGGCCCATTCGGAACCGGAACGGGTTTCCAATTCGACCCCGGCTTCACGGCGTTCTGTATCCTCTGCAATCAGGGACGCACGATAGCGGGTTTCATTGCCCCGATATTCTGAATCCAATGTTTCCATTGAACGGGTTTCATCCTCGGAGGGTGTTTCTTTGCCAACAAGTCCGGCCAGTTCTTGGCGAATTTCCGATTGGCGGCGGCTGATTTTTACTGATTCAAGCATGTGTTTTCCTTTTGCTCGTTAGGTTTGCGCTGCATATTCTGCAACAAATCACGCCATTTCTGGCGTTCGGGTGGAAGGGGTGCGAGACCGACTTCCAAACGTGTTTTTTTCGCATGGCAGGAACCGCAAAGGCATTGCAGGTTTGCCAACGTATAAGACAACTCAGGGTGTGTCTTGACGGGTCGAATGTGATCAACTTCCAGCCGCCTACGTTCGGGGCATTTGACACATTGCCAGCCATCGCGGTCTAAGGCCTGTATGCGCAGAGCCTTCCAGCGCCGTGTGCGTGTGACCTTGGCGGAATGCCGCTTGTATGATTTCAACCCCATACCATGCGCCCCCCGCCATGAACTGGACGACCCATAATCCTCGCCCCCTCTGCAACCGCCAAGACAGTTGCCGCCGCTGGATCAATTCGGCCCGTAGATCGCGCCTTAGTCAGTTTCAGGTTGTTAGCCGGATCGCGCAGGGTGATGGCATCCGCAAAGGCAGATCGCAGCAAAAGGGATGGAATGGTTTTGACTTTCCCGTCAAAGGCCGCACGGCGGAATCGTTCGCAATCCTCGCCGCCATCTTTGAACCCTTGACCGCGCCAAATGATAGGAGTGCGAATACCGGCCTTTTCCAAGGCTTCACCAAGTTCGGCTTGCTTGTACCGATCCGCTGTAATGGCCGCGATTGCTTCCCCTTCAACGTGATTGATAACCTCGATTAACCAAGGTGCAATGGGAACCGTTTGGTCACCCAATGTGGACAATTCGCCCCGCTCTTGCATTTCCACATAGCGACCGGATACCCCGTCATTCTGCCCACGATCCAACAAAGTAGGTTTGCTTGGGAAGGTGCCAAGGCATTCAAGTCGCCCCGTATCCGGCCAATAGAACGCCGCCGCTGTCATGGATGCAGAGCCACCTAGATCAATGCCAATGACGACTTGCCCCTTGCGTTCGGGAACTTCGGAAACTTCACATTCAAGCCATTCGTCTACCGTTAGCAAAAGGGCGCGAGTCTCGCCGGACACCCGTTCATTGCGATTGTAGAGCCGGAAACTTGTCAGGGTGGAACCACCTCTTGCAATGGCGCGCCGTGCTTGTCCCTGCAACCATTCGATATTGGACCCAATCCCATGCAATGCGCCGGGGTTTGCTTCCTTCAAACTGTTCAAATCATCCGCTGGCATTCCGGGCGCGGGGCGGTGTTCCTGAGTATAAACACCCTCTTGTTGTTCATCTAACCAGACAGAAAACGGGTGGTTATCATCCGCTGCCGAGGTGGAAATTATCAACGCCCGACCACCACGCTTGCCTAAACCGGACAACAGAGCGTGTTCCAGATCGTCGCCTTGGTCAGCCATCCAATGGCCGCGTTCATCCATCAAAACCAGAGTAGGGGCAGAGCCAAGAGCCGATTTGCCATCCGCCGCAATCACGCGGATAAAATGGCCCCCGCCATCGCCTTCATATTCTATTTCAAGGCGGGGTGAACGGCGAACCTTGAACAGCTTTTGTTCATCCTCTGGCAGTGAGCGCATGAATCCTACCACAAAATCAAAAGCAATCCGCCCTTGATCCCGCGTTCTGGCAGCTATGATGATTTCACGGCGGGGCTGGTTATCCCATTTACCCATGCCAGCACCCAAAGCGATACCAGCAGAAAGGGCAGTTTTTGCATTGCCGCGACCGATCGACAAAACCGCAACCTGCACCCCGTCAGCCAAGGCACCCCGAACAAACTTCTTTTGAAAGGGGGCTAGTTTGATCAGATCACCAGCTTTTGGACCCTCTGGAATCGCCAGAGTTTCAAGGAACCGGATTGCTTTTGTTGATGCTTTCACCATTGCAGAACCCATCCGCACAGGGCGAACGCGTAACCCACACCCACGGCGCTTACCCTCTTCCAAAAGGGGGCCATTGGGACCATTTTATCGCCTTGGTTCGTCTTCATTTCCATTCCATCACCTCAATAAAGGTAAGTGTGTGTTACCTAATCTAATGGCGCGGAGCCGTTCCCCGCTACTGTCCCCCTCTATCCAAAGGCTTCCCCTTGGTTGGTTGACAGTCCTACCTTCCTGACCTGTATCCACTCGATGCCCTGTATCGGGGGCCAACCGCTGTCCCTCTGGGGTTTATCCAGACCCGCCCTTTGCAGCCTTGCTATGGTGCGGTCCCCGATCTCACTGCACTGCAGCCTGTCGGTGGGTTCTTTTGTCGAGTTTCTGTGCTGGCCTAGTAGGCACCGGTTCCGGCACGGAGTGGGGTAATTCCCAAGTCATTCCCATTGATGTCGCCCAATGGTCAAAAGCTAGAACGTGGCCTTGGTTCTCTGATATGCCCCTTGTTTGGGTATGCTCATTTAGATCCAAGACGAGGCTTCACCTGCTACACCGTCACCGTTCAACAACGGCGCGGCAGGTGGTTAGCTTTCGATTGGGTTGAAATCGTCCTCCCCTGTATCTGTGAAAAGGTCAGCTACAAGGCTGCGCATCATGCCCAACTGTTTCGGGGAAGGCTTCCACCCCCGCCGTTTGCAATGTCCTAAGATTGATTTTGCGAACCCCGCCGCCCACTCACTGTCTGAGCATTGCGCCACGGTTGGCATGTGATAGAGCAACCGCTCAATTTCAGAACTGGTTGCAGGGCTTGGCGTCTTGAATTGTTGGCGGTGATAGCTCATGCGGCCGCCCCGCAAGATATATGCGATTGAAAACCTGCTTGATCTATTGGTGTAAGCTCGCAGTAGCAGGCCAACACATACGCCTTGAGTTCGGGCGTGCTGGCACATGCTGCCCATTCCCGCGCCTCGGCCATTGAATTTGCAAACGGTGCAATCGGTGAGCCGATACTTAAATCACCAAGCGCCGCCGCCATGATTGTGCAGGCGTCCCTTGGATCACAATCGGCAATGGCATAGGCCAAGGCTGTTGCACTATCGGCGCGTTCTTGGTATTCATTCCGGCGAAAGCTGGACGCTTTTTCTTTAGAATTGACGCCGTTGAACTCTGCAAGGTTCGCGGCGTTTTCTTTTGTCAGGTAGGAAATGTCGTGGGTATCAGGTTCACCAGCCGTTCCAGCTTTGTCCAGATACTTTACATCGTCTACATCGTTGATTTCGTTTGGATAGCGAAAGGATTGCAAATCCGTGTACACGAGTTCGATTCTCGTACTCGCCTCCAAACAAAATGAGGATTGTCGGCGCAACCGATTTAGCGTTCGGCAGCCGGTTTTCACCACATAACCGCCACCGGCCTGATTTAGGCACTTTATTTATCGGGTAAGGGCTTTCTCTGGTTTTTTCGGCTTTGTTGTAGTTCTAATGTTCGTTAGAAATAACCCATCAATTAATAGGAGCGATACAATGAGCAATCCGCTGGTTCTTTTCGATTTGACCGATAATATTGCCTTGATTACCCTGAACCGTCCAGAGGCGATGAATGCCATGTCTCGGGATTTGAGGGTAGAGCTGGTGCAGGCGATTGAACGCGCTGGGGCGCTCGGCGCACGTGCGATTGTGCTGACGGGGGCAGGGGATCGAGCCTTTACCGCAGGGCTGGACCTCAAGGAAATATCTGCCGACCCGCAGGTGCTGGCCGAGGCGGTAATGCCGGATAGCCCAGTCAATCCTGTTGCTGCAATAGCGCGTTGCACGTGTCCGGTGATTGCGGCAATTAATGGTGTGGTGATCACCGGCGGGCTGGAACTGGCGCTGGCTTGCGATATGATGCTGGCCTCTGACAATGCCCGTTTTGCCGACACCCACGCCGCTGTCGGGGTTTTGCCGGGCTGGGGGTTGTCGCAAAAGCTTTCACGCCTTATCGGCCCAGGGCGCGCGCGAGAGATGCATTTCTCTGCCCGTCAGATTGATGCCGCCACCGCGCAGGATTGGGGGTTGGTGAACCGTACTGTGCCACTGGCAGAACTCTTGAACGAAGCGCTGGGGCTGGCCCGTGACATGGCTGCACACGAGCCTGACAATCTGTCCCAGATCACCGCCCTCGTGCGTGAGGGCTGGGGAATGGCGCTGGATGATGCCATGGCACTGGAAGCGGCGCGCAGCCATGAGAATTATCAAGTCGCGCAGCCGGTCAATCTGGTCAGGAAATAGCTTATTCCTTCGGGCGCATTGGGCGCAGCAAACCCTCTTGCGCCACCGAGGCCACAAGCTTACCGTCTTGCGTATAAATCGCGCCGCGATTGAACCCGCGCGCGGCTCCGGAAAACGGACTGTCCATGGAATACAGATGCCATTGGTCAAACTGGATCGGGGCGTGAAACCACAGCGCATGATCTAGGCTGGCGGTCATCACCTTGCCCTGAAACCAGTTGACGCCATGGGGCCGCAGGGCCGAGCCAAGCAGATCTAGATCAGAGGCATAGGCCAGCAGGCAATGCTGGGTGCGCGCATCGCTGCCTTTGGCGGCCTCCATGCGGAACCACAAATGGTTTGTGTCGTCAGAGCTGGGCGGGTTTTGAAAATCCAGCGGGGCAACAGTGCGAATTTCGATCGGGCGCACGCGCAGAAAATCGGAACGATGGCTGTCGCTGATCAGATCAGCAGAGGCGGAGCGCAGCTCGGCGCGGTTTTTCACCCCCTCCGGACCCTCTACCTGTTGCATCGGATGCTGGTGCTCCCAACCCTCTTCGGGGACATGAAATGAGGCCGACATGTTGAATATCTGCTTGCCATTTTGCATCGCCACCACGCGGCGGGTGGTGAAACTGCCGCCATCGCGGGCGCGATCCACCTGATAAATTACTGGTCGGCTGGTATCGCCTGCCCGAATGAAATAGGCATGCAGCGAATGGCAGGCGCGGTCCTCGGGCACTGTGCGATAGGCGGCCATCAACGATTGGGCTATGACATGGCCACCGAAAATCCGTATGCTGGTTTCACCGCCCACGCCGATGCCGCGAAACAGGTCTACGTCCAAGTTTTCGATGTCTAGCAGATCCAGTAGTTCCTGGGCGGGACTGGTCATGTGGCAATCCTCCCGCCATCAACCGCAATTGTTGCACCACTTACATAGCTTGCCGCGTCCGAGGCGAGGAATACAACGGCCCCCGCCATTTCTTCGGCGGTTGCCAGCCGTGTCATGGGGGTGCGATCCTCGATTTCGCCGCGCAAGGCATCATTGGCGGCAAGTCCGGCGGTCAGGTCGGTTTTCACATAGCCCGGTGCCACATTATTGACCCGGACTCCGCGTGCGGCCCAGTCTTGTGTCAGGGATTTTGACATTGCCTCAACCCCCGCTTTGGCAGCGCAATAGGCGGCCCCTCGGGTCAGGCCCTGATGTGCCGCAACCGAGGTTATGTTGACAATCGCGCCTTTTCCCCGTTCCAGCATCCCTTGCCCAATGGCACGGGTACACAGGAAAACGCCAGTCAGGTTCACGTCAATGATATGCTGCCATTCCGCCAGTTCAGTATGTTCGGTGCGTTTGTAATAAGGGTTGATGCCCGCGTTATTCACCAAGATATCCACCGCGCCGAGCTCGCCAATTGCTGCCTCGGCCAGCGCTGCGATATCGGATTCTTTTGACACATCGGCGGCAAAGCCGCTGGCCCCGGCACCCAGCTTGGCCACTGCCGCATCCACACTGTCTTGTGATCGGCTGGCGATCATCACTCGCGCGCCCGCATCCAGCATTCCCCGCGCAATCGCCAGCCCGATGCCGCGACTGCCGCCAGTGACGACGGCGGTTTTGCCTTTCAAAGTAACCGGACCCATTATTTCACTTCCTCATTTCGCGCCTTGATTGCTTTTATTACCTTGCCCCCGATTGACCAGCGGTGCACCTCGGAGGGTCCATCGTAAATCCGGAATGCCCGCACGTCCTGAAAAATCCGCGCCACAATGGTATCATCCGTCATGCCCTTGCCCCCCAGAATTTGCACCGCGCGATCCACCGTATTCCACACGGTTTCCGAGCATTGCACCTTGGCGATCGAACTTTCAGTAGTGCCGCGCCCACCGTGGTCCAACACCCAGCACGCCTGTTGCATTGATAGGCGCGAAGAGCGGATTTCCATTTCACTATCGGCCAGCATAAAGCTGACGCCCTCGTGTTGGCCCAGCGTCTTGCCAAAGGCCATGCGCTTGCTGGCATAATCCGCGGCAATGTCCAGCGCGCGCTGCGCTGACCCCAGCCAGCGCATGCAGTGGGTCAGGCGGGCAGGGGCAAGGCGGATTTGCGCATATTGAAAACCCTTGCCCGGTTCGCCCAGAATATCCTCTTCTTGTAACACAAGGTTTTTGTATTCGATCACCGAATGGGCACCGCAAAAGCTGCTGTCCATGGTGTTTTGATCCTTCACGATCTCAATCCCCTCGCGGGGTAATTTGGTCAGGAACATGGTGGCCTCGCCATCATTTGCCCCGCCTTTGATCTTGGCCATGATAATCATGAAAGCCGCGCCGTGGGCACCGGTGATGAACCATTTCTGGCCATTGATAACATAGCCGTTATTGGTCAGCTCGGCGGTGGTGGACAGCAACATCGGGTCAGAGCCGGCACCATCAGGTTCGGTCATGGCAAAGCAGGAGCGCCCTCCCTCAACCAGTGGCCAGAGGTATTTCTCGCGTTGTGCCTTATTGGCCACCTCGTTCAGCATGTGGGTGTTGCCCTCGTCGGGGGCAGCACAATGCATCGCCACAGGGCCGAGCATGGAATAGCCGGATGCCTCAAGGATAAAGGCGCGTTCGATCATGTTCAGCCCCATGCCGCCGTATTCCTTGGGCCCATGGGGCATGAACAGACCCTCTGCCTTGGCCAGCGCATTCATCTCCGCGCGCATCTCGTCGCTCGGGCCGTGGCTGCCCCAACGCGGGTCTTTTTCAAACGGGATGATCTTGTCGCTTACAAAGGCGCGGGTTTTTTCCGCCAGTTCCGCGATGTGAGGAGGTGTTGCAAAATCCATGATGTTTCTTTCTGTCTAGAGAGCTTTTGTTTGTTCCAGCGCAATCGCTAGTAGATCGGGGATGATCTTGCCCATTTCGCGGCCACGATCCGGATCGGCAGCGGTGCCATCTTCGATCCGGCGCAGGATACCTTCTAGGATTGCAACCATTCGGAAACAGTTGAAGGCAAGGTAATAGGGCCAATGAGGTATTTCGCTTATGCCTGCGGCTTTGCAGTAAAGGGCGATGTATTCGTCCTCGGTGGGCAGGCCCTCGGCGTGTCGGTCAAGCCCTGCAAGGCCTGGGAAAACACCGTCAGCGGGCAGGCGCCATTGCATACATTGATAGGAAATATCGGCAAAAGGATGCCCTAGTGTGGAGATTTCCCAATCCAGCACCGCCAGTACTTGCTGCTTGCTCGGGTGAAAGATCATATTGTCGAGCCGGTAATCGCCATGCGCCAGCGTGACGCGATCATCCGCAGGGCAGGGGGTGGTTTCCAGCCATGCCATCAGCTGATCCATTGCCGGGCGCTCGACGGTTTTACCTTCGCGAAAGGCGCGGCCCCAGCGGGCAATCTGGCGCTGGTAGTAATTGCCGGGGCGACCGAAATCGCCAAGGCCGACAGCTTCAATATCAACGCGGTGCAGCGCGCCAAGCGTTTGGGCCATCTGTTCATAATAAGCAAAGCGTTCGCCCACTGGGATGTCGGATAATTGCGGTTCCCACATCACCCGCCCTTCTACGTGATCCATCACATAGAACATCGCCCCGATCACACTGTCTTCCGTGCAAAGATGCAGCATATCCGCCACAGGAACACCGCTGCCCGCCAGCGCCTTTTGCACGCGATACTCACGATCCACCGCATGGGCGGATTTCAACAGCTTGCCAAAGGGTTTGCGCCGCAGCACCAGCTTGCGCCCGCTTTCCATTTGCAGCAGATAGGTGGGGTTGGACTGGCCACCTTTAAAGCGCTGTACTGAAATAAGCGGTCCGGCATCGGGCAGGATTTCCAGCAGGTAATCCGACAGGGCTGTCTGGGAAAAATCGGGATCAGGGGGTTGCGTCATGGGGGCCTCGGTTCTGGAGCAGGAGTTTGGCCAATGTGTCGTGGTCGACAAAATCGGCGATCGGTTCATCGAAATTAGCTCCGGCCATGATGCAGCCGCGCTTGAAGTCATCCATATGTTTTGTCATCCAGATCACCGCCCCTTCAGGGTCATTGGCGCTGATTGCCTCATAAACCTGTTGATGTGCCGCCAGCATCCTTTCGGTGGATTGTTCCAGACGGGTTACAACGAAATCGGTCGAGGCATACAGCAAAATACCCAGCGGGTCGCGCGCGAGGGTCAGCGCACGGTTGCCTGCCGCTTCGGTGATCAGACGGTGGAATTCCATATCCAGCCGGATTATCACCTTTGGTTCCTGTTTGTGGAGTTCCATTTTCGAGATGTTTTCGGCCAGTTGTTCAAGCTGGGGCTGGGATATGGTTGCACAAGCCAGCCGACAGGCCAGAGCCTCAAGTTCACGCTCGACTTGCCACAGATCCTGAAGCGTGACGCGGTTCAGTGTGGCCGAGCGGATGAAGTTCTCTGAGGAGCGGCCCGCGTCCGGTGCGCTGACGATTAACCGCCGCCCGCTGCCCCGCGTAACCAGACCGCTTTGTTCCAGCAGGCGTATTCCCTCTCGTATAGTCGTGCGCTTGACGTGGAACAAATCGCACAGGTTGGCTTCGGTCGGGATTGCTTCACCTATCGCCAACTCACCGCGCAAGATCGCAGCCTCAAGCTGGAGAAAGACCGCTTGATACGAGGTGTTGACGACGATTGGTTCCGCTTTCAGCGCCATTCAGGGTGCTTTCAATTTGTCGAGATCCGGTTTGCCAGCAGGAATCGTAACCTGAGCATATTCAATTGTCAGACAAACAGTCAATAGGGGGATTTTTGGCTTTTCCAACTGTCTAATTGCTGGCGTCCTGTGATTTTTCTCTGTAGATTCTAACTTTGGGTAGATTCGACTGTGACGTTGGTTTTGCCGTTGCTGCTCAATGCGATGTAAAGGTCAAGAAGCGTTTTGCAGTGCAAAATATTGAATATACGCCCGGGCGTTTGGCCGCCTAGCTGATGCAGAGTAAGAAAAACAAAGGACCATTCCATGAATACCAGCCCCCTGTCTCCAGTCAGCTATGAAACCCGCGACGATATCGCCCTAATCCGGGTGAACAATCCGCCGGTCAATGCCCTGTCCCATGCCGTGCGCGTTGGGCTGGCCGATGCCTTTGATCAGTTCGATAAAAGCGCGGATGCCAAAATCGCAGTGATCTTGTGCGAGGGGCGCACCTTTTTTGCGGGTGCTGACATCAAGGAATTCGGCAAACCAATTGCGGAGCCGTGGTTACCCGAACAGTTCAGCCGGATCGAGGCGCTCGACAAACCTGTGGTGTCGGTTCTGCATGGCACCGCCCTTGGGGGCGGGCTGGAGTTTGCACTTGCGACCCATTGGCGGATCGCGATGCCGGGGGCCAAGGTTGGCCTGCCCGAAGTGCATCTGGGCATCCTTCCCGGCGCTGGCGGCACCCAGCGTTTACCACGCCTTGCAGGGGTGGAAAAGGCGCTCGATATGATCACATCGGGCCGCCACGTGGGCGCGGCCGAGGCGCTGGAAGCCGGGATAGTGGATGAAATCAGCGACGCGGCGGACATTGAGACCGCCGGTATGGATTTTGCCCGCAAGATTTTGGACCAAAACAAAGGCGTGCGCCGCACCGGTGATTTGACAGTGGCAGGCGTTTCTGACGGCATTTTTGATGAATGGCGCAGCAAGCTTTCCCGCAAAACCCGTGGCCAGCTTTCGCCGCTGCATTGCATCGAGGCCGTGCGGGCCGCCAGCGAACTACCAATCATTGAGGGATTGAAACGCGAGGGGGAGCTGTTCAAGGAGCTTATGGCCTCCTCTCAACGCGAGGGGCTGATCCACGCATTTTTCATTGAGCGTCAGGTTGGGAAACTGCCGGAACTGGCTGGCGTTGCGCCCCGTCCCACCGATCACATTGGTATTATCGGTGGTGGTACTATGGGTGCGGGCATTGCCACGGCCTGTTTGCTCTCTGGTGTTTCGATCACGCTGGTGGAACGCGATGAGGCCGCCGCAGACAAGGCGCAGGATACCATTGCAGGTTATCTGGCCGCATCGGTTAAAAGGGGCAAGCTGACGGCTGAAAAGCGCAGCGCTATCCTTGATGGGGCGCTGAACTGCGTTACCGATTATTCGGCTCTCTCGGATGTGGATATGGTGATCGAGGCTGTGTTTGAAAACATGGAGGTCAAGAAAGAGGTCTTTGCCAAGCTGGATGCCCTGTGCAAGCCGGGTGCGGTGTTGGCGACCAATACTTCTTATCTGGACATCAATGAAATCGCCGCTGTGACTAGCAGACCTGCCGATGTGATCGGGCTGCATTTCTTTTCGCCTGCCCACGTGATGAAACTGCTCGAAGTGGTTGTTCCTGATGCCACCGCGCCTGAGGTTGTGGCAACGGGTTTTGCTTTGGCCAAACGGCTGCGCAAGATTGCAGTGCGTGCAGGGGTTTGCGACGGCTTTATCGGCAATCGGATACTGGCCAAATATCGCACAGCAGCCGATCACATGGTTCTGGACGGGGCCAGCCCGTTTCAAATTGACAAAGTGCTCACGGCATTTGGTTTTGCAATGGGGCCATATGAGGTCGCTGATCTGGCGGGGCTGGACATCGGATGGGCCACGCGCAAGCGCAAACGGGCCGAAGGAATGCACCCCTCTGCACGCGATTTTACCTATGCGGACAAGCTGTGTGAATCCGGGCATTTCGGCCAGAAAACCGGTGCGGGCTATTATGTGTACGAAAAGGGCAAGCGGGGCGGCACGCCCAACCCGCAAGTGCTGGAGCTGATTGAGGCCGAGCGCGCCGAGAAAGGCATCACACCGCGTGATTTCACCGACGCGGAAATCATCCGCCGTTATATGGGGGCGATGGTGAACGAATCCGCAAATATCGTGGCCGAGGGCATTGCGCGACGCCCGCTGGATGTCGATATGACATTGCTGGCTGGATACGGATTCCCGCGCTATCACGGCGGGCCGATGAAATACGCAGATATTCAAGGGCTTGCTTCAATACTCGCTGATCTGGAAGAATTCGCTCAAACTGATGCTTGGTTCTGGGAACCGGCGCAGTTGATCAAAGATCTTGTTGCCCGTGGCGACGATTTTGCCAGCTTGAACCGATAACCACCGAATTGACCGTAAAAGAGGCCGCTAAATGGATTTAAAGTTTTCGATAAAAGAAGAGGAATTCCGCGCTGAAGTACGCGGTTTTCTGGATGAAAAATTGCCTGAACGCCTGTCAGAGAAAGTGCGTTTGGGCCAAGGGCTTACTAAGGCTGAAATGGAAGAATGGCACGCCATTCTGAACCATCGGGGTTGGCTGGCGGGCAATTGGCCAGCCCAGTACGGAGGTGCTGAATGGAACGCGGTGCAGCGCCATATTTTCGAGGAAGAAACCACTTCTGCCCATGCCCCGCGGATCGTGCCTTTTGGTTTGGCAATGCTGGGGCCTGTTTTGCAAGCCTTTGGATCTGATGCGCAAAAGGCCCATTACTTGCCCCGCATTTTGAACGGTGACGACTGGTGGTGTCAGGGCTATTCAGAACCCGGTGCCGGTTCCGATCTGGCATCGCTCAAAACCCGCGCAGTGCGCGAGGCGGACCACTATATCGTGAACGGCCAGAAAACCTGGACCACTCTTGGCCAATACGCCAACATGATTTTTTGTCTGGTGCGCACTGATACTGAATGCAAACCCCAAGCAGGGATTTCCTTTCTGCTGATCGACATGAAAACACCCGGCATTACCGTGCGTCCGATCCGTCTGCTGGATGGCTCGATTGAGGTGAACGAGGTATTTTTTGATGATGTCAAAGTACCGGTTGAAAATCTGGTGGGCGAGGAAAACAAAGGTTGGACCTACGCCAAATTCCTGCTCACCCACGAGCGTACAAATATTGCCGGTGTCGGTTTTTCCAACGCTGCATTGGTGGCGCTGAAACAGGTGGCGCGGCTGCAAATGTCCGGTGGTAAACCGATGATCGAAAACCCCCATTTTGCGGCCCGTATTGCGCGGGTGGAGATTGACCTAATGGCGATGGCCACCACAAATTTGCGGGTGATTTCGGCTGCTGCGCGTGGTCAGGCTCCGGGGGCGGAAAGCTCTATGCTAAAGGTCAAGGGCACAGTGATCCGGCAGGAAATCAATGACCTGACCCGCCGTGTTATGGGGCCATACGCGGTGCCCTTCACGTCCGAAGCGCTGGAGGAAGGCGACAACCGGGAACCTGTCGGCCCCCAACAGGCGGCCACTGCCGCACCGCAATATTTCAACAATCGAAAGCTTTCGATTTTCGGCGGATCCAACGAGATCCAGCGCACGATCATCACCAAAGCAATTCTGCAACTGTAAGGGGGCGAAACCATGGATTTCAATCTGACTGAAGAACGCCAAATGTTGCAAGACAGCCTGCGCCGTTTTCTGGGCGACAAATACAACACCGAGAACCGCAACGGTTTCATTGCCTCTGAACGGGGGTTTTCCCCCGACGTGTGGCATGAACTGGCCGAACTGGGCATGATCGGTGCGCTGTTTGACGCGGCCGACGGGGGCTTTGGCGGTGCCGGGTTTGACCTTGCTGTGCTGTTTGAGGAACTGGGCCGTGCCGGTGCGGTTGATCCGCTATTGGAAACTGGCGTGTTGGCCGGTGGTTTGCTTGCGGCCCTTGGCAACGGGGTGCAAAAGACGCTGCTGGGCGAGGTTATCGCCGGATCGGTGCAACTGGCCCTGGCCCATGGCGAGCCTGCGGCGCGCTATGACCTGAATTTTGTCGAAACCAGCGCACAAGAATCCGGCGATGGCTGGGTTCTGAATGGTCACAAGGCTGTGGTGCTGAATGGCGGCGCGGCGAACAAGCTGATCGTGTCGGCGCGCAGCTCGGGTGCTGTGGGGGGGGACGATGGTATTTCGCTGTTCCTAGTGGATGCTAAAAGCGCCGGAATAGAGCGGCGCAGCTATGGCACGCTGACCGGCGGACATTCTGCTGATATTCGCTTTAACGATTGCAAACTGCCCGCTGATGCCCTGCTGGGGCAGGCGGGCGGCGCCCTGCCTGCACTGGAAACCGCCCATGCCCGTGCAATTCTGGCGATCTGTGCCGAGGCATTGGGGGCGATGGAAACAGCCAAAGATCTGACCATCGAATATCTGAAAACCCGCCAGCAATTTGGCCGCCCGATTGGCAAGTTTCAGGTGCTTCAGCATCGGATGGCTGATGTGTTGATTGAGATCGAACAGGCCCGTTCCGCGGTGATCAATGCGGCGGGTCACCTGGAAGACGGCGATCGCGACCTGCATATTTCGGCTGCTAAAAACCTGATCGGGCGCGTGGGGCGGCAAGTTGCCGAAGAGGCGATCCAGTTGCATGGTGGTATCGGTATGACGCAGGAATACGATCTGGCGCATTTTGCCAAGCGTATCGTGTTGATTGACCATTTGTTCGGTGACACTGACCACCATCTGGAACGCTTTATCGCGCTGGGTGCCGCATGAGCGAGCTTAAACCTATTACCCTGCCCACCGAAAGTGCAGCGCAAAAAATGATCGGCTATGTGGTTGAAACCACCGAGGACGGCAGCGGCCTGTGCTGGCTTGATGTGCGCAGCGATCATATCAACCGCATTGGCGTTGTGCATGGCGGCATTGTCTCGGTGCTGCTTGACAGCGCTTCGGGCACGGTTGCGCGCGCCTCGCTCAATCCTGACATGAGTCAAGCAGTGGCGACTGTTTCGCTGACGGTGAACTTTGCCGCCAGCGCCAGAGAGGGACGGATCACCGCGCGGGGGCGCGTCACGGGTGGCGGGCGCAAGCTGATCTTTGTCGATGCTGTGCTACAGGACGAGGCAGGCACTGTTCTGGCTACTTCAACCGGCGTATTTAAACGTCTGTCCAAGCCAAATAACTGAAACGGATAGGGCTATCTTGGGGCGCACTATTCAGTGTGCCCCAAGGACGCTCTGGATTGTTGACAGCACGGCCAAAATTCTTAGCCGATGTCACTTGCCGTTCCAAAGCCCGCCGATTTCGGATAGTGCAACCCGATGGGCCACCAAAAATGCCAGCAACCAACCGAGTATGACACTGGTGCCAATCCCGTACCAGACCCCTGAAACCCCGAACCCCAGCGGGACGATGAACAGCCAGACAAAAAAGGCGACGCCAAAGCCTTGCCGGAAGATGCCGATCCAGAGCACCCAGATTGGCCGCTTCAGGGCTTGCAGAAATGAATTGATGATGAACAGCATCGTGTAGACGGGCAGCAAGAAAACATCGACATGCAGATAACTGACCCCGACGCGGATAACCTCGGGATCTTGGGTGAACAGACCCAGTGCAGGGTTGGCGATAACCCACAGGATCGGGCACAGCAGAACCATAATCACCACCCCTATTTTTAGACAATAGGAAAAAGCCTCGCGCACACGGGCAAAATCTTGGGCACCGTAGTTCTGCGCGGCAATTGGCAACAAGGAGTTGGCGATTCCAAGAACAGGCAGCAAGAACAACTGTTCAATGCGCAAGCCCACACCATAACCGGCAATGGCAGAGCCGCCAAAGCCCTTGAGCGCGAATTGAACCATAAAACCCGAGGCTATCATCACTTGCATGGAAAAGCTGGTTGGCAACATTTGCAGCCCAATAATGCGTGCCGTTTTCAAGGTCGGGAACACCTCTTGTAGTGCAATATCGCAGCCCACATCGGAACGGCGTAAACGATAGATCATAAATACCATCACGCCGCTCTGGCTGACAACTGTTGAGGCGGCAATGCCGTCAAAACCCATGCCGGGCAAGAGGCCGGGCAGGCCGTAAATCATCAAAGGATTAAGGCAAATATTGGCGAAAAATGCAGCCATAAGGGCACGCTGCATGGAAATGCCGTCACCTTGCGCCAGCAAAATCCCGTTACAGGTAAAGGCGATCAGAAAGCCGGGTATCGCCAAAACAAGGATATCGAAATACCGCGTACCGGCAAACCGGTAGGGGCCGGTTTCAGATATTATATCAATCAGATAATGACCAAAAAACCAGCCTGTCAGCATCAATGCTGCGGATAAGAACACAGCAAAACCAACGCCTTGGGCGGCAGTGTGACGGGCCGTATCGGCATCCTTTTGCCCCACGGCGCTGCCAATCAGGGCACTCATTCCCGCGCTTAGACCTACGCCAAAGGCGATAAAGATGAAATACGCGGTAAACCCTATGGCCAGCCCAGCTTGGGAAGCGGTATCCAACCGGCCCGCGAAATAGATATCAACCACATTGTAAAGGGTGTTGAACACCATCCCGATTGCCGCCGGAACCGCGAGGTGGCGAAAATGGCCAGAAATCGGGCCGCGCGTAAGGTCAACCTGCTGCTTGCGCTGTGTCACGCGTCGCTTGACTGCGCTGCAGCTTGGGCCTTGCGCTCGCGCCCAAAACCTTGGGGCCAAGCTGCAACATCCCAACAGTGTTTCAAGAACATGATGACCTTATCCAGAATTTGTTTTCAACGCTTGTTCAGGCAGACTAAACCCAATACGCCCGAAAAAACAATGGCTCTCGGGGGTGTCCGCTTGCATCATAGAGGGGTTGTGACACCGATTGGCAATACTAATTCTTTACCCTCATCCCTGCTGGTGAGGGTGAGGGTTTGGTGCGAACGCAACCGGTTCCACTGGGGGGAGTATACAGATGTGCAAGCCTTGCTTGGCCCCCTTGGCATCCTTGTAATAAATCCCTATGGTCGGCGTCGCGCGAAAGCCAGATATAGCTGTAGGTTCAGACTCTAACACTCTGATAAGTAACCAGAACACGCGCAAACCCGGCCAAATTGAAATGCGAAGAATGACACAGACAAAGACACAAATCACCCCTTGCAAAGTCCTGATTACCGGTACTGCCGGTTTTATTGGCTTTCATCTGGCAAAACTCCTGCTATCCGAGGGTTTTCGTGTTCACGGTTTTGACGGGATGACCGATTATTACGATGTGAAACTGAAACAGCGCCGCCACCAGATGTTGTTGCAAAATGCCAATTTCACAATGACTGAGGGGATGCTGGAGGAAGCAGACAGGTTTTGGACCGTTGCCGAGGAGTTTGCCCCTGATGTGATTGTGCATCTGGCAGCACAGGCTGGAGTGGGTTATAGCCTCAAGAATCCACAAGCCTATATCGAGAGCAATATAGTCGGCACTTTCAAGGTGATGGAGGCGGCACGCAAGCTGGAAGTGCGCCACTTGATGATGGCCTCCACCTCCTCGGTTTACGGTGCTAATGAGGAAATGCCGTTTGATGAATGCGAAAAGGCGGATACCCCGCTGACAATGTATGCGGCCACCAAAAAGGCGAATGAGGCCATGGGCCATTCCTACGCCCATCTGTGGAATCTGCCGACGACAATGTTCCGGTTCTTTTCAGTTTATGGCACATGGGGGCGCCCCGATCTGGCCTTGTTCAAATTTGTGGACGCCATTTTAGATGACCGGCCTATCGACATTTACAATAACGGTGAAATGTACCGCGATTTTACCTATGTGGATGATCTGGTGCGTGGTATCCGGCTGTTGATCGACGTCCCGCCGGTGCGCCCTGACAACCGCGCCGATATCGCCAAAGGCGACAGCCTCAGCCCCGTGGCCCCTTACCGTATCGTCAACATCGGCAATTCGGAAAAGGTTCCGCTGCTCGATTTTATTGACGCGATCGAGGATGTTCTGGGCAAGAAAGCCAAGCGCAATTACATGGGGATGCAAACCGGCGATGTGCCTGCCACTTGGGCAAATGCCACGTTGCTGCAAGACTTGACCGGATACAAACCCGAAATAGATTTCCACACTGGAATTGAGCGTTTCGTGGCTTGGTTTCGCGAATATTACAACAAATAGAGCCGGAACAAGCAAGCGATGGGCAAATTGCATACACTCAATGATTTGAAGCTGGCGGTTATCGGCCTTGGCTACGTCGGCCTGCCGTTGGCCGTTGAATTTGCCAAGCGCAGACCCGTTGCTGGCTTTGACATCAGCGCCAGGCGGATTGCGGATTTGCAATCGGGTGTTGATCACACAGGCGAGGTGGTACCAGCAGAACTTGCCGCCACTCCGCGCCTCAGTTTCACCACTGATCCGGCGGATATTGCCGCCTGCAACATCTACATTGTGACGGTGCCAACCCCGATAGATGCCCAAAAACGTCCGGACCTTTCCTTATTGCTCAAAGCGTCGGAAACTGTGGGTAAGGTGTTGAAAACCGGCGACATCGTGATCTATGAATCCACGGTTTACCCCGGTGCCACCGAAGAAGATTGCGTGCCCGTGCTTGAGCAGGTTTCCGGTCTGGCTTTCAACCGGGATTTCTTTGTCGGTTACAGCCCGGAGCGGATTAACCCCGGTGACAAATTGCACCGCCTGCCGAACATCTGCAAAGTCACCTCCGGTTCAACACCCAAAGTCGCAGATCTGGTGGATGATCTCTATGGCTCTATCATCACTGCGGGAACCCACAAGGTTGGCTCGATTCGCATCGCCGAGGCCTCAAAGGTGATCGAGAACACCCAACGCGATATCAATATCGCACTGGTGAATGAATTTGCCATTATTTTCAACAAGATGGGCATCGACACCGGGGCAGTTTTGAACGCTGCCGGTACAAAATGGAACTTTTTGCCTTTTCGCCCCGGTCTGGTAGGCGGGCATTGCATTGGTGTTGATCCCTACTACCTGACCCACAAAGCCGAGGAAATCGGCTATCGCCCCGAAATTATTCTGGCCGGCCGCAGGTTGAATGATGGTATGGGCGATTATGTGGCCAACCAGATGATCCGCGCCATGCTGCGCAAACGCATTCAGATCAACGGTGCCAAGGTGCTGGTCATGGGGCTGACCTTCAAGGAAAACTGCCCTGATTTGCGCAACAGTCGGGTTATTGATGTGATCAAGGAATTGCGGGACGCTGGCGTTGAGGTCGATGTCTTTGATCCTTGCGCCAACCCTGCGGAGGCAAATGCACAATATGACATTGATCTGGTCGCGCCCCCCGCGCCGCATGGCTACGATGGCATCATAGTGGCCGTGGCCCATGACGATTTCAAGGCAGGCGAGCCAGATTTACGCAAACGTTACGGCAAAGAGACCTGTGTGATCTATGATTTGAAACACATGCTGCCAGCGGATTCATCCGACCTGCGTTTGTGAGGGGCAACGCCCCAGCCACGGCGCGACGGATAATCGGCTGACCTCAATTGCTGAGGGCGGCGGCCACACCCGCACCTTCACCCAAGACGCGGCGGGTAATGTCACATATGACAACCGCTCAGGTGGTGGCTTTGGCTACACCTATAATGCCGCCAACCGGATGGATTCCATGTCGATCAACGGGGTGGTTCAGGCGACTTACAAGTACAACGCGCTGGGGTAGCAGGTTATTCGTGACCTGACGCAAGCTGGGCAGATCATTCATTCGGTGTTTGATCTGGAGGGCAATCGCATAGCGGAGTACCTCTATGACGACGTGGCCCAAACCAGCAGCCTGTTGCGGTGATTGAGAATGACACGGTGTATTACGTGCGCACGGATCAGATCGGGCGACCCATGTTCGCCACGGATGACACGGGCAAGAAGGTTTGGGAGGCCAGCTATCTGCCGTTCGGCGGCGTGCAAACCACCACCGGAACCCCGATAAACCTCCGCTTCCCCGGCCAATGGTTCCAGTCCGAATCCGGCCTGCACCAGAACTGGATGCGGGATTATGACCCAGCTACTGGACGGTATTTGCAAGCAGATCCGCTCGGGTTAGTGGACGGAGCGAGTATCTATGGATATGCTCTTCAGAACCCGGGGCGGTACAGTGACCCGAGGGGGGAAGCGGTAGGTGCAGTATGCGCGA